>DATGNG010000119.1:0-3952 GCA_035306865.1 Sphingobacteriaceae bacterium | reverse complement strand
TCAGCGCGTTTCAAGAGCTCATGTGAAAATCGCAAAGTCCATACATAGTAAAATAGGGTGGGGGCTCTGTATATTTTTGGGAATCGAGCAAGAGGCAAACACCGAGGATTTGCCCTGGCTTGTTAATAAAATTGTCAACTTAAGAATTTTTGGAGATGAGGAAGGAAAAATGAATAAATCAGTACTGGATATCGATGGAGAAATTTTATTGATCAGTCAGTTTACCCTCCACGCTTCCACCAAAAAAGGCAATCGTCCTTCGTTCATTCAGGCTGAAAAACCGGAAAGAGCAGAGAAGATTTACGAAGAATGTATTCGACAATTGAGTGAAAAACTGGGAAAAAACATCGCAACCGGGGAATTTGGAGGAGACATGAAAATCGAATTGATCAATGACGGACCTGTGACGATCATTATCGATACGGAATACAAATGGTAGTGGTATGAAAATAAATGATTATCAACAACGGGTGGATCATTGGATCAAAACATATGGAGTCAGGTACTTCGATGAACGAACCAATGGATTGATTCTGATGGAAGAAGTTGGTGAGTTGGCCCGGTTGTTAGCCCGTATTTATGGAGAGCAATCCTTTAAAATTAAAATTGATGAAAAAAAGGAATTGAAAAACGAGATTGGAGACGTTCTATTTGTATTGACTTGTTTGGCAAATCAGATGAATATCAATTTGGAAGAGGTCATCGAAGAAAATTTTGCGAAAAAAACGCTACGGGATAACAAAAGGCACCAGAATAATCCCAAACTCAAAGAATAATTCCAGGTTGAAATTTTCCAGATCATACGGCCAAACAAAATACAGCAGCTAATGAAATTGTACGGATGTCTGATCATGAACATATTACCACAACCTCGGATACCTATAAAAACCAAATTAATGGGTTGATGACCATTACTGAAGCAATCAATGAAAATGCTTCAATTTCCCAGCTTTTTGATATTTATAAAGCGGCGATTCAAAGACATTACCAGCCCAGCGACATCACTCTTTGTATTAACACCGTAGAAGGGATGAAGGTATATTCTTCAGATCCGACCAAATCCTGGAAAGAATATGCACCTGTATATCACAAATTTGGTAAACAAAAATCCAAATATCTCCGATCTCATAACGGGGAGGTTTTTATACCGGTCTACCACAAGAACCATCTTATCGCTCTCGTTCATCTCAACGACATGGACTATTGGGACAAAGAGGAACTCGATTTTCTAAAAACCATAACCAATTTTGTCGCGATAGCCATCGAAAATAAAAGGTTGTTCAAACAACGCATTGACCAGGAAAATTACCGAACCCAATTGGGATTGGCCCGACAAATTCAGCACTCCCTCATGCCTCACCATTTTGCGGACTCCCGGGAACTGGAATTTAAAACGCTGTATATCCCTCACAGTGAAATCGGAGGGGATTACTTTGATTTTTTCCACATCAAAAACAGTCATGTCAGCATTTTCTGTATTGCTGATGTAGCTGGTAAAGGGATACCTGCTGCTCTTTTAATGGCCAATTTACAAGCGAGTCTGCGACGGTTGAGTATTAATTTCACAGATTTGAAATACCTTATCAATGGATTAAATAAAGCTGTGTTTGAGTCGACAAAAGGAGACCGACTTGTGACCATATTTTTAGCAGCCTACGATGTCGTCAAAAACGAATTGCAATACATCAACGCAGGTCACCCTTACCCCATCCTTCAAACCAAAAATCAGGGAAGCCGGTTTTTGAAAAATGGAACTACACCAATAGGAATTTCTGAAACCTTGCCAGAAGTTTCGGTTGGAACCGAAATCATTCAGGATGAAACAGTTATATTTGCGTACACCGATGGCCTGGAGGAATTGCGGAATAGCCACGGACATATGATGGGGCATCAGAAAATACTGACTACTCTGCATAAAATGCCGTTTGGTGAAATCGAACTGATCACCGAAGAAATTGAAGGGTTCATCGAAAAATTCAAAGAAAATGAACCAATTGGGGATGATATTACTGTTTTATTGTGTAAGATTAAACCTGATGGAATAGTTCAGTAACCTATGCGCAATTATAAAGACAAAACTCTGGCAGCTTTATTGGCTTTGTTTGGCGGAATTTTTGGTTTGCACCGATTTTACCTTGGCCAAAACGGGAAAGGTTTTATCATGATCTTGTTATCAATCTTTACTTTGGGGGTTGTAACATCGATTATAGGGATAATAGATTTTGTCGCTTTTTTGTCCATGAGCCAGGAAACATTCGATTTTAAATACAATAATCCGGATGATATCGTGCGACGTTCCCCCCGGTACAGATCTTACGACCGGCGCTATCAAACGAGCGAATTTGCAGGCCAGGGAAATTCCCCGTATCGGAGAGATCGAAGAATAAAAAAGGCAGAATACCAGCGTCAAACAAACCAAAAGAAATCCGGACCGAAAAAATCCAGAAAAACCAAACGCAAATCACGTAAGCAAGATTTGAAGACCATCAATGCCCTGCAAGAATCGGGGATTGAAAAATTTCGAGATTATGACATTGAAGGGTCTATACGAGATTTTAAAAAAGTTCTCGAATTGGATCCTTATCATATAGCAGCACATTTTAATCTGGCATGTGCCTATTCCCAGATTGAGAAACCCGAAAAAACGATGCGCCATATCCATTATGCCGTCAGTGCAGGATTCAATGATTTCAACCGGATTAAAACCCATGAAAAATTAGCTTATGCCCGAATTCAGCCCGAATGGGAAGAATTTGAAAAAAATGGCTTCATTCTTGAGGTACAAGCTATCAATAAGGAAACCCCTGAGAAAGAGAAAACTCAGGACATTGAGTTAAAAGAAACAGGAAATGTGCAACAGGAGAATGAAAATAAACTAAACAACGATCCATCAGGCGATTTGTTAGTTCATTTGAAGAACCTGAAAGAACAACGGGAAAAAGGCATCATCACAGAAGTAGAATTTGAACTTGAACGAAGGAAATTGATGTCATCCTGACAATTAAGACCATTATGATTACGAGAGACCTAATATCAACCAATTTTAGATTGGCCTCCATAACCAATACTGCTGAAGAAGCATTAGAGATTTTGGATTACAACAAAACGCGCCACCTTCCTTTACTGAAAAGTAAGGCATTTCTAACGGTGGTCGATGAGGAGACATTAAAAAGTGAACCCCCGAATACTCCCCTGTCGGAATTCACCAAAACAGGCATACGTGCGTTTGTGCGTACCAACGACCATATCCTGGAGGCTGCCAAGAAAATGTACACCGAACATTTGACGGTCATGCCCGTCCTGGATGAAGAAGATACTTTCGTCGGGGTGATTACGCAGGAAAAATTATTCAATTCTTTAATTTCCAATTATGACCTGGATGCAGAAGGAAGCCTTTTGGTTATCGAGGTATCCCAACAAAATTTTCATTTGTCGGAACTGATTCGGATTTTGGAACAGGAGTCGGTACACGTTTTTTCCGTTCTGGTTTCCAGAGAAACATTACCCGACATTGAGATTACCCTGAAAACCGATCTCAAAGATATCAATTCCATTATTCAAACGCTGGATCGATATTCGTACAAAGTCAAAGCCTATTACGAAGAGAATGACTACAGTCATCAACTCAAAGATCGCTATGAAGCACTGATGTCCTACCTGAACGTGTAAAAAGATGACAATTGGAATTTTTGATGAAATGTTCCACGGGAAACATTGAAATAGGAAGTCGTATCTGCGGTATTCTATATTATCTCTAACTCAAGTTCCTATAATTGACCTTGTAGATGCTACATGTGAAAAATAAAATGGTTTCTGTTACTTTTTTTGCTGAAAAAAAGTAACCAAAAAAGCAGCCCTCTGCAAAGGCGCTCTAGTACACCGGTCACTAAATTCGTGACACATCTGACGGATTCTTTTTCGCCCTATCTTCATCATCTAAAGCCTTATGTAG
>DATGNG010000118.1:0-14945 GCA_035306865.1 Sphingobacteriaceae bacterium | reverse complement strand
AAGTTTGGGAATTCAGGATTTTGACCCTAAAGTGCAGTTTATCATCAACCGGAAACAAACGGAGGAAGATGTGCTTAGGGTGATGGATCAAGCCCGTTCTATAGGCTATACCTCAATTAACTTTGACCTAATCTATGGTTTGCCACTGCAAACCCGGGAGACGGTGGAAAAAACTATCCGCAGTTCTTTGGCCATGCGTCCCGACCGGATTTCATTTTACAGCTATGCACATGTGCCTTGGATGAAGCCGGCGCAACGACGATTTACTGAAGCTGATTTGCCGGTAGGAGAGGCCAAGTTGCAATTGTATTTATTGGGAAAGGAATTGATCCAGGAAGCGGGTTATCAGGATGTGGGAATGGATCATTTTTCCCTGGAAGAGGACGATCTCTATCAAGCTGCAATCAATCATTCGTTGCACCGCAATTTTATGGGCTACACCGACCGGCATATTCCACTATTGATTGGGTTGGGAGTGTCTTCTATATCGGATGCCTGGTATGCTTTTGGGCAGAATGTAAAAACGGTAGAGGAATACCATAAGTTGATTGGAGAAAATAAACTACCTTTGGTCAAAGGACATTTGCTGACCAAGGAGGATTTGAACATTCGCAGACAGATTCTGGATATTATGTGCAAAGGCGAGACTCACCTGGACTTGGGTGATCCATTGACTCCGGTTATTATGGAGGGACTGGAGCCCCTGATGGAGGACAATTTGGTGGAAATCCGGCATCTTCCTGAAGAGAGAATGCACAGGGTTAAGGTAACCGAATTGGGGAAATCATTTTTGCGGAATATTTGTATGGCATTTGATCTTCGGCTGATTCGTAGCAAAGGAGATAAACCCTTATTCAGTCATGCAGTATAAATGAGCAATCCAATCAATGTACAATCGAAATTAGCATGCTATCACTGCGGTGATAAAGTGCAGACTTCTGTTTACACTATTGAGGAAAAATCCTTTTGCTGCCTGGGTTGTCAAAGTGTTTATCAAATCCTCAATGATAATGGAATGCACCATTATTACCGTTATAACCAGCATCCCGGCAAATCCCAAAGAAATAAGGCAACGGACTTCCATTATCTTGATGAAGAAGCTATTGCCGCCAAATTGGTGGATTTCAAGAACGAAGAAATCACCATTATAACCTTTTATATTCCAGCCATTCATTGTAGTTCATGTATTTGGTTGCTTGAACATCTGTACAAACTTAATCCTGCTGTGGTTCAGTCCCGAACGGATTTTATGAAGAAACAGGTCAGCATTACTTTCAAGCACGGAGAGTTATCCTTAAGGCAATTGGTGGATTTGTTGGTGGACATTGGTTATGAACCCAAAATCACCCTTCAGGATGTTGTTAAAGCTGGTAAAAAGCTCAATCAAAAAGATTTGATTGCCAAAATTGCGGTGGCAGGTTTTTGTTTTGGCAATTCTATGATGCTCAGCTTTCCGGAATATTTGGGGATGGGAGCCTTCGAGCAGAAGTATTCGGCCTTTTTTGGCTGGATGAATCTGGGATTTAGTCTTCCGGTTCTACTCTATAGTAGTACAGATTATTTTCGCTCAGCCTGGCAGAGTCTCAAACAAAAGCAATTGAATCTGGACGTGCCTCTGGCACTGGGTATTGCCGTTCTTTTCATTCGCACCGCCTGGGAGGTGATTTCTGGCGCAGGCCCCGGATTTGCAGATACTTTGTGTGGATTGGTATTTTTCCTGTTAGTAGGCAAATGGGTGCAGCAAAAAACCTATTATCATATATCCTTTGAGCGGGACTACCGTTCTTATTTCCCGGTCGCAGTGACCGTAATCAATGATGAGGGAGAACAGGCGGTTCCTATAGCTGACTTGAAGGTAGGAGATCGGATTTTGATCCGCAACAACGAAATTATTCCTGCTGATTCCATTTTATTGAAGGGCCAGGCTTCGATAGACTTTAGCTTTGTGACCGGGGAATCCCTGCCAGTCTCCAAGGTTTTGGGCGAAGTAATTTACGCTGGGGGGCGGCAAACAACCGAAGCCATTGAAATGGAAGTTGTAAAACCTGTATCTCAAAGCTATCTTACCCGTTTATGGAATAATGATAATTACAAAGTTCATGACAAGAAATTCCGCACTTTCAGCAATACAGTAAGCCGCTATTTTACCATAGTATTATTGACCATTGCCCTTTCAGCCACCGCATTCTGGCTGTCCAATGGAGACAGTGGCCGGGCATGGGGTGCTTTTACAGCAGTATTGATCATTGCCTGTCCATGTGCATTGGCTTTGACTTCACCTTTTACCCTGTCTGCAGCACTTGCTGTTTTTGACCGAAATCTTTTTTATGTAAAGAATACGGCCTCTGTGGAGCAGATGGCAGTAATTGATACGATGGTCTTCGACAAGACAGGTACCATTTCTTCGCCTACAGTTTCCCAGATGAATTTTTATGGGGCATTGGATGATCGGGATCGGCAATTGGTGGCCGCAGTCTGCCGCAATTCAAGCCATCCGCTAAGTCGGGAGATTGTCAAATGGTTGGATGTCTATGAGGTGCCAGCCTTAAGTGAGTATTCTGAATTGGCCGGAAAGGGGCTAAAGGCCAGGATTGAGGATTCGGAGGTGTGGGTTGGAAGTGCAGAATTTACTGGAAATCATCACTTGCAGAAAGGAGAACTTTCCGGCAGTCAGGTGTTTATTGTGATCGATGGAGAACAGAAAGGATTTTTCAGTTTGGAGCAACCCTGGAGGGAGGGGCTTTCCGATATAATCTCTGCCTTTAGAACCAAAAATGAACTACACCTGATTTCAGGGGACCAGGATAAGGGTAGGGATTCCCTACGCATGATTTTTCCAGCACAATCCCGGTTGCTTTTCAATCAGATGCCGCAGGATAAATTGGAATTTATCCGCGGAATGCAGGAGGAAGGAAAGCAGGTGTGTATGTTTGGAGATGGGTTGAATGATGCCGGAGCATTGAAACAGGCAGATATGGGGATTGCGGTCAGCGATGATATCAATAATTTTTCCCCAGGTTGTGATGCTATTCTGGATGGCCGGTCATTTGTGAAACTTCCCCGATTTTTTAACTTTGCCAAAGACGCCATGAAAGTCATTCACATGAGCTTTGCGATATCGCTGACATATAATGTGGTAGGTTTGAGCTTTGCTGTGCAGGGAACTATGTCTCCATTATTTGCCGCCATTTTGATGCCACTTAGTACGGTGACTATCATTGGATTTACAAGCATTACCACCAATTTGTATGCGTCTAAAAACGGTTTGAAATGAGTGCAATATTTTTTCTGATCGGGTGTAGTGTGTTGATGGCCCTGATTTTTTTAGCGGCCTTTTTCTGGGCAAATAAAAGTGGCCAGCACGAAGATACCTATACCCCTTCGGTCCGCATTCTGTTTGATGATGAATTGCAGGGGGATGTTTCCCATTCGAATAAGGAAGACAATTCATCTGGTTTCAAGCCGGATTTAGATTCGGATACTGACCCTGAGTAGGGAACGGATTAGGATAATTTTTGGATTGCATTTGATAATTTAAAAGTCGCATCATCCAAAACTGATAGTGTCAATATTATGCAAATCTATTATATTGACCAAGCTACTGATTTTTTCAAAGAATTTATAAAACTAAGGAATTTTACTGCTGAAGAGTATGTAGTACTTATCGGAAAGTACCCAAAGTTTTGGGATTCTGTCAGAAAAGAAACTGAAAAAGTAAAGTATAGAAAAGCCGAAATTGAGGAAGATTGGATATTTACGAAAGCGTATTGCCCGGTTTTAAAAGGCCCAATGTTTGTTTTGCCATCGGTTGTTTGCGAACCGGAGGGACTGTAAGTGACCAATTGATTTTAATTGGAACGGAGTTGGCAGCTTCAACTCCTGAAACCGAAAAATCTGAATTGTCCCCCGGGCTTAAAAGCGTAGCTGGAACTTTTGGAGACATTATTTCCATGGTTTCTCACGAAACCATTCATACCCAACAGAAAAAAGGAAAATGATTGTGTTCTACGAAAAGAGTTTTTGAATGATTTCTCAAAAAATAAAACCGACATTTCAAATTGGTTGTTTAATGGTAGTAGATCTGTAAACAGACCGTCAGATCTGGGTTATTATATTGGTTATAGAATAGCGGAAGAATACTACAACAATGCAAAAGATAAAGGAAAAGCAGTGACAGAATTACTCGATCGAAAAAACTATAGGAAAATTTGCAAAAAAGTAACTTATAAATTACCTTTGTCGAATGAAGGTAAGAGAAGTTCTCGCTTTTAAGAATTACTTTGAGGAATTTCTGCGGGAACAGCCAAAGAAAGTTCAGGACAAGATCTTCAAAGTAATCGAGGCAATAGAGACTCTTGAACGTGTTCCATCAAACTATTTAAAACATTTGGCGGGAGCCACAGGATTATATGAAGCAAGGATTCAACTTGGCACGAATATCTGGAGAGTGTTTTGTTTTTTTGATGGAGAAAGATTAGTGATTTTGATGAATGGTTTTCAAAAGAAAACCCAGAAAACACCTAAAAATGAAATCGAAAGAGCTTTAAAAATAATGACTGAGTATTACGAACAAAAAAAGAGAGAAAATGGAAATAAAAAGTTGGAAAGAAATAAAAAATAATGTTTACGGTACCATTGGGACTGAGAGGAGAGATGAACTGGAAAGAGATTTTGAATCGTTTAAGATAGGTTTACTACTCAAAAAAGCTCGTGAAGAAAAGCAATTGACTCAATCTGAGCTGGCGGAACTTGTGGATAAAAAACGTGAATACATTTCAAGGATTGAAAATAACGGGAGCAATCTAACGTTAAAAACACTGTTTGATATTGTTGAAAAGGGCTTGGGAGGGAAAGTAAAAATTTCAATAGAAATTTAGCTGCTGCGAGCCCGATCCTTATTCTCCGATCAGCACAAAACCAATTTCTGAAATAACTTTTCCAATGTTTCTTCTGCCCGTAAGCATAGGCCGGGATGGACTGCGGATACCTGCAGAATGGAGCTGCGTTTGGCGGTCAGCCAGCGGAAGCGCTCGGCGGATTCAAATCCAGAAACAGGGCTGTCAGCTTCGGTTCCCTTGCAGATACCTCCGAAAGCACTGATATATTTTTCCAGCAGATCCAATTCTACCTCTTTGCTGAAAGCCCGGATCCGCTCTGGATCCAGATGGAAGCGGACATCCAAAAAACGTTGCTGCCGGCAATAAAGGATTACCCCAATATTGAGGAACTCTTCCCGCTCCACGGCAGGTACGAGCCGGATGACTGCATACTCAAATAAATCTCTTCCTTGCATCTTGGGCTTCGTTTACAAAATTGGCAGAAGACTGGATTCTCCTTATTAAAAATTGGGAATAAACCTCCCTGATATGCTGATCCTTATCAATTAATCCAAAATCGTTTACTCCCAGCCATTCATCCGGTATCAGGGCGACGATCGCCTGGATCAGCTCCGGGGTCAGTATCTCCCTGAAGGCCGCATCCACTTCGTCCAGCCTCTCCGCCTGCTTCAGCAATACATGGTCTTTGATCTGTAAAAAGGGCTTGACAGCCTGTTCTTCCCATTGATCCCAGGAATGGTGGAAATAGAGGGAAGCCCCGTGATCGATCAGCCAGAGTTCCCGGTGCCAGAGCAGCATATTGGTGTTTCGGGCCGTACGGTCCACATTCATCAACAGGGCATCCAGCCAGACGATTTTTGAGGCCAGCAAGGGATCCACCCGGGTCACGGCCGGATCAAAAGTCAGGGCACCCGATAGATAATGCAGGGCCAGGTTCAGGCCTGTACTTGCTTTCAGCAGATCCTGGATCTCTTCGTCCGGTTCGGTGCGACCGAAGGCCTCGTCCAATTGCGCAAATACGATTTCCGGCACCTGTAATCCCACCCGACGGGCGATTTCGCCACCGATCAATTCGGCAATCAGCGCTTTCACTCCCTGACCGGCACCCCGGAATTTCAGTGCATACAAAAACCCGTCATCGGCTTCTGCAATGGCCGGCAAGGATCCGCCCTCCCGCAGAGGGGTCACATACCGAGTGACTTGTACGGTCCTGAGCGTAGGTGTTTCCATTCTCATATGCAAATCTAATAAATCCTTGGTACTAAATGATTCAAATGTTATATTTGCAACAATATTGCATTAAAATCCATAAATATAACATACACTAAGAAATCAATTTTAACAGATAGTAATATGGCAGAAAACATGAAATTTGATGTGATCATCATCGGCGGAAGTTACGCAGGGCTTTCGGCTGCAATGGCATTGGGACGAGCATTGAGGAGTGTCCTTATTATCGATAGCGGGTTGCCCGCTAATCGCCAGACACCCCATTCACATAATTTCATTACCCAGGATGGGGAAATACCTGGTGTGATAGCAGAAAAAGCGAAAGCACAGGTATTGAATTATGATACGGTCAAATTCCATTATGGCTTGGCTGTCAGCGGTAAACAAATAGAAAGTGGTTTTGAAATCAAGACCCAGGCAGGCTCTGTATTTGAATCCGGCAAGCTGATTTTTGCAACCGGCCTGAAAGACATCATGCCTGACATCAAAGGTTTTGAAGAATGCTGGGGAATTTCCGTGATCCATTGTCCGTATTGTCACGGTTACGAAGTGAGAAACGAGAAAACAGGTGTTTTGGCAAACGGGGATACCGCTTTTCATTACGCCCAGCTCATTCGGAATTGGACGGATGACCTGACCATTTTTACCAATGGTCAATCTATGTTGACTCCCCAACAAAAAGATACCATTGCCAAACACCACATACCCATTATTGAAAAAGAAATCGCATACCTGAAACATGATAAGGGCCAGCTTGAGCGGATTGTTTTCAGTGACCATTCAAGTTTTGAGCTGAAAGCCCTGTATGCGCGTCCTGCATTTGAGCAGCATTGCAAAATCCCTGAACTTTTGGGCTGTGAATTGAATGAGCAGGGTCTTCTGAAAATAGATATGTTCCAAACGACAACTGTGGCAAATGTCTTTGCCTGCGGAGACAATACAAATCCCATGCGTTCGGTAGCCTTTGCGGTATCGGCTGGCAACATGGCTGGCGCCATTGTCAATAATAGCATGACTATGGAAGTTTTTTGATAAATTTGGTGAAATTTTGATCCGGATGCCGGGTTATGCGCCTATGTCAGGATCAAAATGGTATCAAACCAAGCGTATTCATGAGTAAGACTACCGATCAATATCAGCGGATCATCACCATATGCAGGGATCTGTTTTTTAAAAAAGCAAAGGATTACGGTACCTCCTGGCGCATTATGAGGCTACCTTCGATTACCGATCAGCTTTATATCAAAGCACAGCGGATCCGCACCCTGGAGGAAACCGGGGTTTCCAAAGTGGGGGAGCGGGCCGAGGATGAGTATATCGCCATAGTCAACTATTGTATTATCGGCATGATCCAATTGCAAATGGGTGATGCGCAGAACAGCCCTACATTGGATGAATCCATAGCTGACAATCAATTGCCCACAGCAGAAGTGACACAACTGTATGATCAGGCTGTGGAGGAAACTAAAAACCTGATGGAAGCCAAAAACCATGATTATGGGGAGGCCTGGAGGGAAATGCGTGTCAGCTCTTTGACCGATATGATTTTGACCAAATTGCACCGCACCCGTGAAATCGAAAACAATGAGGGCCGGACCCTGGTATCTGAAGGTATCAGGGCCAATTATCAGGACATGATGAATTATGCTATTTTTGCATTAATAAAACTGGGAATGGCAGACGAGGGGATGAATAACTAAATATAAAATATTAAGCAGATTTATGGGTAAAGTAATCGTATTGATAGCACGTATTCTCACAGGAATCGTGTTTGTGTTTTCAGGCCTTATCAAGGCCAATGATCCAGTGGGCTTTAGCTATAAATTGCAGGAATATTTTCATGTACTGGGCCTTCAGTTCCTCAATGATTCGGCAGTAATCATCGCTGTCCTTATTTGTAGTTTAGAGGTGTTGTTGGGTGGCTTGTTGTTATTGGGTTTTTGGAGAAAATGGGTGGCTTGGGGCCTATTAATTTTAATTCTGTTTTTCACATTCCTAACCTTTTACTCCGCATTTTTCGAAGTGGTGACTTCATGTGGCTGTTTTGGTGATGCAATCCCACTGACCCCCTGGCAGTCCTTTATCAAGGATTTGATTTTGTTGGCTCTGATCTTGATTATTTTTAAACATTGGCCACTAATCAAGCCAGTCACAACCGATGCCTACACCAAATCCATAGTGACAGTAGCCTTGATTGTGGTTTCCGTAGGGGTAGGTGTTTATACCGTCAATTTCTTGCCATTCATTGACTTTTTACCTTATAAAAAAGGAAATCATATTCCATCTCTCATGGTTATGCCGGAAGGAGTGGAAGGGGATGTGTACGAATTGACCTATACCATGAAACATAAAGAATCTGGTGAAGAAAAATTGGTTTCGGACCAGGAATATATGGAGGAGGAATGGTGGAAAGATGAGGATTGGGACATCATTGGAGACCCAAAAAGCAGGCTCGTCAAGAAAGGATATCAGATTCCTATACCGGATTTGTTGATTTCGGATGCTAATGGGGAAGATGTTACCGCTCAGTTGATTGAGAACCCCTATTTCAATTTGATTGTGGTAGCCTGGGATCTGGACAATGCCGATAAAAAAGCCTTGGCAAGGATTAATGAAACCGCAAAGGAAGCCGCATTGGAATATCATATGCGGGTGGTGTTGTTGACTGCTGCCCCAAGCCGGGTTGCCGAGGGACTGAGCGATGAATTGAATTTGCTTACTGAGATTTTTTATGCGGATGCGGTGCCCCTAAAAAGCATGGTCCGTGCCAATCCAGGCGTCTTACTTATGCAAAACGGAGTGCTTTTAGATAAATGGCATCACAATACCTTCCCCAAATTTAAGGAATTGGACGAAAAATATTTTGATAAGGCAAATTAATGAAAAATTTAGTCTTTTTGGTTGGGTTTATGGGGAGTGGGAAAACTACCTTAGCCAAAAAAATGGCCAAGCGCCTGGGCATAGCCTTTATGGATTTGGATCAATTGATTATTTCCAAAACCGGAAAAGCCATATCTGATTATTTCCAACAGCATGGTGAAGAATCCTTCCGTATTATTGAACGGAACGTGTTGCGGGAAATAAATATGGAAGAACCAATGATAATTTCAGTAGGAGGGGGCACCCCCTGCTTTCACGAAAACATGAAGTGGATGAATGCACACGGACAGACCATTTACCTGAAAATAAGTAGTAGGGGACTGTGGAAAAGACTGACTCAGTCCGATATAAATAAACGCCCGGTTCTAAAGGGTTTGCAGGGGGAGGAATTATTTAATTTTATTGAAGAAGAACTGAATCTGCGTGAACCTTTTTATTTGCAAGCAAGCTGCCATATTGACCAAATGAAGGATTCAGTGAATGAAGTCATTCAAAAATGTGGACTGGATCGTTTTCAGCAACCAAATCATTTTAAAACAAATTCGCAATAGGTATGATCGGCATTGTCGGTGGCGCAGGACCTTTGGCAGGTTTGGATGTCGCCCGAAAAATCATTGAGGAAACCAAGGCTACAAGGGATCAGGAGCACTTACCGGTTTTACTTCTCTCGTTGCCAGCCCAAATCCCTGATCGCACAGATTATTTATTGGGCAGAACTCAAGAAAACCCGGGCGGGCCTATTGCTGATTTGTTTTTGAGATTGGAGCAAGCTGGAGCGACAGTTGCAGCCATTGTTTGCAACACTGCACATTCGGAGCCCATATTTGGGCTGGTACGCCAAAAATTGAACGAAGCCCGAAGTCAACTAAAGATCTTGAATATTATCGAAGAAGTGGTTACAGTGATAAAAAGCAAATTTGAACCTGCAGCCCGAATTGCAGTATTGGGAACAATGGGGACCCAGCAGCAACAACTTTATGCCCTTCCCCTGTTAGCGGAAGGGTATGTGGTCCTTGAACCAGATCGTATCGATCAGGAAAAGGTTCATGGAGCCATTTATAACTCCGGATACGGAATAAAATCCCATTCATCTCCCGTACATAAACAGGCTGTCAAGGATTTACAACAGGCCATGGATGTGTTGATAGATCAGGGTGCAGAAGCAATCCTGTTGGCTTGTACTGAATTGCCCTTAGCCTTGCCCGAACCAGACTACAAAGGAGTCCCATTGCTGGATCCCAATCGTTTGCTGGCCAGAAAATTGATCGCATCCTACGCTCCGGAAAAATTGAAGTAAAGGTCGATGACAGATATAAATTCCACAGAAAGCATTATTTTCTTGACTTAAATTCCGGTAGGGCCATGATTTCTTCAATTGGCAATTTTTCAATTACCCTGCCTCCGTCTCCAATCATCCTTTCTGCAGCAAAAAGTGAATTGATTATTGCCTCTTCTGTCGCTTCGATGGCAGCCATAAACAACGGAGATGTTTCATCGTTCAACAGCAAATCAGCTTGAATGGTTTTAGGGGCACCGCTATGCGGAATTCGTAAATTTTCAGCCGTAGAAAAAGCAATTACATAATCTCCGCTACCATTGGAGGCAATACCCCCGGTTTTCCCTAACCCCAAAAAAGCACGCTTGGCCAATCGTTCCAGATTTCTACTGTCCAGGGGGGCATCGGTGGCCACAATAATCATACACGATCCATCCACATTGTTCAATAAATGATTACTGAAATTAAATTTGCCCAGCGCCTTTCCTACCGCTATCCCATCGATCTGGAGGACTCCTCCAAAATTACTCTGAACCAATACACCCACTGTATATCCTCCCAGACTTTCCGGCAGCTTCCGGGAGGAGGTGCCAATTCCTCCCTTAAATCCAAAACAAACTGTACCGGTACCAGCGCCCACACTTCCCTCAGTGACTGGCCCCGATTCCGCCGTTTCCAAAGCAGCAAGCACATGTGATTCCTCTACATGCCTTCCCCGGATATCATTCAGCGTTCCGTCATTGGTCTCACCCACCAAAGCATTGACCGATTTGACCTGTTCGTTTCCTGCTTGTTGTAAGGTATAACTGATCACCGCATTCATTGCCGTCGGCACGGAAAGGGTATTGGTCAGCACGATCGGGGTTTCCAGATTGCCCAATTCCTGTACCTGGGTACTACCGGCCAGTTTTCCGAATCCATTACCCACATACACTGCTGCTGGAATTTTTTCTTGAAAAATATTGCCCGAATGGGGAATAATTGATGTCACCCCCGTCCGGACACCTTGTCCTTCGATGAGTGTTGTATGGCCGACACGGACTCCCGCAACATCCGTAATCGCATTCCAGTCGCCCGGTTTCATCACCCCGATTTGGATGCCGTAATCCCTGGCCCGCTTCGCTTCCTGGGCGGCACCTTTTTGCTGAGCATATAAAGTACCTGTCACCGCACAGAAACCCATAATCAGCAAACAAAAAAACATATTGGTTAGTAATCGCATAGTCAAAAATAATAATTTATCTTTGCAAATTGATTTTAAAATCTTTTATGAAGCATATTCGCAATTTTTGTATCATTGCTCACATTGATCACGGCAAAAGTACCTTGGCAGACCGCTTGCTTGAATTCACGCAAACGGTAAGCCATCGTGAAGCGCAAGCTCAGTTGCTGGACAATATGGATTTGGAGCGGGAGAGGGGCATTACCATCAAAAGCCATGCTATCCAGATGAATTATATCTCGGATGGTCAGGAGTATGTTTTTAACCTTATCGACACGCCCGGACACGTGGATTTTTCCTATGAAGTTTCGCGTTCTATAGCCGCCTGCGAGGGAGCGTTATTGATCGTAGATGCCTCCCAGGGAATTCAGGCGCAGACCATTTCAAATCTTTATTTGGCGCTGGAGCATGATCTGGAGATTATCCCGGTTTTGAACAAAATGGATTTGCCGGGCGCCATGCCTGAGGAGGTAAAGGATCAGATTATCGATCTTATTGGTGGAAAACGCGAGGATATTATTCCAGCGTCCGGCAAGACCGGAATGGGGATTCCTGATATATTGAAAGCAATTGTAGAGCGGGTTCCACCTCCAAAGGGTGATCCGCAAGCTCCATTACAGGCATTGATTTTTGACTCCGTATATAATTCTTTTAGGGGAATTATGGCCTATTTCAAAGTGGTCAATGGTGAAATCCGTAAAGGGGATCGAGTGAAGTTTGTGGCGACCGGCAAAGAATATGAGGCAGATGAAATTGGCACACTCAAATTGAATCAAATGCCCAAAGACATCATCCGTACGGGCGATGTGGGTTATATTATTTCAGGAATCAAGGAGGCTCGGGAAGTAAAGGTAGGGGACACGATTACGCACGTGAATAGACCTTGCGCAACTGCTATTCAGGGGTTTGAGGAGGTGAAACCAATGGTTTTTGCCGGGATTTATCCTGTAGATACAGAGGATTATGAAGAATTGAGGGAAAGTATGCACCGCTTACAGCTCAATGATGCGTCCCTGGTATTTGAACCTGAATCCTCAGCGGCTTTAGGTTTCGGATTCCGTTGCGGATTTTTGGGTATGCTCCATATGGAAATTATCCAGGAGCGTTTGGAGCGGGAATTTGACATGACAGTGATTACTACTGTTCCAAACGTGTCATACAAAGCCTACCTAACCAAGGATCTTGAAGAGGTAATAGTGCACAACCCTTCAGATTTGCCTGATCCTTCCAAGCTGGAATATGTAGAAGAGCCTTATATAAAAGCGAATATTATCACCAAAGCTGAATTTGTCGGCCCGGTAATGTCCCTTTGTATCCAAAAACGGGGGGTTGTAATTAATCAATCCTATCTGACAGCAGATCGGGTGGAGCTGGTGTTCGAAATGCCAATGGGTGAGATTGTTTTTGATTTCTATGATAAATTGAAGACCATTTCAAGAGGTTATGCCTCTTTCGATTATCATATGATCGGATATCGCCAATCGGATTTGGTGAAAATGGATATTCGACTCAATGGCGAGCCGGTGGATGCACTTTCGTCTCTGATCCACCGTTCCAATTCCTATGATTTCGGGAAGCGGATCTGTGAAAAATTAAAGGAATTGTTGCCACGCCAACAATTTGAAATTGCCATTCAGGCTTCTATTGGAGCAAAGATTATTGCCAGGGAAACCGTGCGTGCTTTACGCAAGGATGTAACGGCAAAGTGTTATGGTGGAGATATTTCGCGGAAGCGTAAATTGCTTGAAAAGCAGAAAAAAGGGAAAAAGCGCATGCGCCAGGTGGGTAATGTGGAAATCCCACAATCAGCCTTTATGGCTGTTTTGAAATTGGATTAGATTGGAAATTGTCCAACGATTTAGCAATTCAACGAATAAGAATATAATGAAATTATTGGATGGTAAGGTAGTTTCGGCAGCACTAAAGGAAGAAATTAAAGCTGAGACTGTCAAATTCATAGAAAGTACAGGACGAAAACCACATTTGGTGGCGATTTTGGTGGGCCATGATGGGGGTAGTGAAACTTATGTAGCCAGTAAAATGCGCAATTGTGAATTGGTCGGATTCCAATCCACCAATTTACGCTATGAAGAGGACATCACCGAAGAAGAGCTGATTGCTAAAATCAGGGAGATTAATGCCGATGATCAAGTGGATGGCCTGATCGTCCAGTTGCCACTTCCCAAACATATTGACCCTGATAAGGTTACAGAAGCCATAGATTATCGCAAAGATGTGGATGGATTTCACCCCATTAATCTGGGCAGAATGCAGCGAAATCTGCCTTGCTTTATTCCGGCCACTCCTTATGGTATCCTATTGATGCTGGGGTATTATGGGCTGGAGACTGCAGGAAAACATGCAGTTGTTGTAGGCCGAAGCAATATTGTGGGTAGTCCGATGAGTATTCTCCTGGCCCGCAATGCCGACCCGGGTAATTGTACCGTCACCCTGACCCATAGCCGTACAAAGGCGCTTGCAGAAGAAATTAAACGTGCTGATATAGTAGTTGCAGCCATAGGCAAAAAGAACTTTGTAACTGCTGATATGGTGAAAGAGGGGGCTATTGTGATTGATGTGGGCATCAACCGGGAAAAAAGTAACCAGACAAAATCCGGTTATAAATTGTATGGTGATGTTGATTTTGAAGGGGTAGCACCCAAAGCCTCGTGGATCACTCCGGTTCCTGGCGGAGTAGGCCTTATGACCATTGTAGCATTGTTAAAAAACACGCTTGAAGCCGCCAAAAAAACGATTTATTCAGTCTAAAGTTTGTGATTTAGAATTTTTTGCTACATATTTGGCAGATAATTAACAGTTTATATTTTTATTTAACCACAAAAAGAAAAGAAATTATGAAAAAAATTGCAATGATCGCATTGTTTGCCGGAGCCTTTGCTTTTGCTTCCTGCAACAGCGCAACCACAGAAGATTCGCACGATCATGATCACGACCATGAGCACGATCACGACCATGATCATGACCACGATGATGATTCGACAACAGTCGCTTTGGATAGCCTGGCATCCGAATAATTATTAAAAAAATATAGTTTTTCGCTCCGGTTTGATCCGGGACGGAACTTTAGAAAATCCCCGTTCTGAAAGATAGGGGATTTTTTGTTTATTTTGCCAAATCAGGCTATTATCTTATTTTTACGAAATAATTAATCACTTTTTGGGTTGGCAAAAGATAAAGCAAAGGAATCTGTAAAAGACACAAAGACTAAAGCATCTAAAAAAGTAACTCCCTTGATGCAACAGTACAATAGCATCAAGTCAAAATATCCCGGCACACTATTGTTGTTCCGGGTGGGGGACTTTTATGAAACTTTTGGAGAGGATGCAGTCAAAGCTGCAGGGATTTTGGGGATTGTGCTTACAAAAAGAGGCAATGGAAGTGCTTCCGAAACAGCATTGGCCGGTTTTCCCCATCATTCCCTGGAAACCTACCTTCCTAAACTGGTGCGTGCAGGACAGCGGGTTGCTATTTGTGATCA
>DATGNG010000117.1:0-5873 GCA_035306865.1 Sphingobacteriaceae bacterium | reverse complement strand
GGAAACCGGAATTCGGGACAGGGTATCCTATGTTTTAAAACAAAATAAGATTCGATTGGTGCTGACGACGGCACTGCGTTCAGACCACCCGGTTTCGGAACACGTGCGCAAACACGGAGATGGCATCAAAATACTGGCCCTTTGGGTGGACGACGCCTATAAATCCTATGAAGAAACCATCAAAAGGGGGGCAAAATCCTATCAGGAACCTCAAACCATGACGGATGAGTCCGGCGAGGTAAGGACCTCCGGCATTTACACTTATGGAGAGACTGTCCATCTCTTTGTGGAACGAAAGAATTATAATGGAGTATTTATGCCGGGATATGAGAAATGGGAGAGTGATTACAATCCAGAGGAAACCGGGCTGTTGTATGTGGATCATTGTGTGGGCAATGTAGGTTGGGACCGAATGAATGAGACCGTTCAATGGTATCAGGATGTCATGGGTTTTGTGAATATCCTCTCATTTGATGACAAACAGATCAATACTGAATATTCCGCCCTGATGAGCAAAGTGATGAGTAATGGGAATGGCTATGTCAAATTCCCCATCAATGAGCCGGCAGAAGGCAAAAAGAAATCCCAGATCGAAGAATATCTGGAGTTTTACGAGGGTGAAGGTGTGCAGCACGCAGCCCTGGAAACCAAAGATATATTGAAAACGGTAAAGGCCCTGAGGGAAAGGGGTGTAGAATTTTTGAGTGCTCCCCCTGAGGCATATTACGAAATGCTACCGGAAAGGATAGGCGAAATCAAGGAAAGCATGGATGCCATTCAGGAGTTGGGAATTCTGGTCGATCGGGATGAGGAAGGCTATCTGCTCCAGATTTTCACCAAACCCATCCAGGATCGCCCTACCTTCTTCTTTGAAATCATCCAACGTCGTGGCGCACAAAGTTTCGGAGCAGGGAACTTCAAGGCATTGTTTGAGGCGATTGAGCGTGAGCAAGAACGTCGGGGAAACTTGTAAGAAGAGGGGCCTGCGAGTGAGAAGGGGGCGTGCGAGTGGGCAGGGGCCTTACGAGCAGGGACGTGTGAGTGGGCAGGGGCCTTACGAGTAGGGACGTGTGAGCGCAGTACAGACCGGTAACGACAAAACCCCGATCAAGTACAAAACCTGTGGACTGGCTAAAAAAAATCAGATACTTGTGCGATGTCAATTTCTTAATTCCCCAAATTCATACAAATTTGGGGATTTTGTGTTTTCGCTAAAACACTCTTTCCGAGAAATGAATTCATTTCTCGGAAAGAGTGAAAGCTGTGAAAGGAATGGTTTTAAAAAAAGTATAATTTACACAAGATTGGCCAAATTATTTGCTTAGTCCACAGGTTTTGAATCTGATCCCAAATCCTTTCACAGGAATCACAGTATCTTTTCCGGGCCTTACAAGCAGGGGCGTGTGAGCGCAGTACAGACCGGTAACAACAAAACCCTTTCACAGGAATCATAGTATCTTTTCCGGGCCTTACGAGCAGGGGCGTGCGAGCGCAGTACAGACCGGAAAAGATACTATGATTCCTGATTTAATTTGGATTTACGGTAGCCATAAGCAAAATACACTACCAAGCCCATTACCAGCCAAATCAAGAAGATGAACCAGTTACTGGCTCCCAATTCTGACATCAGATAAAGATTGACCAGGATTCCGGCCACCGGTAGCAATGAGAAGTTATACTTGAAAGCCATAATGGATAGGATCAACCAAGTAAGCCAGAAAAATATATCCAGAATCTTATGTTCCAGAATATACATCAATGAGTGATCTTCCCAGTCTGCTAAGGCATCCGGAGCATAATTGAACATGACATAAAGGCCCGCTATGAAACTGAGACCAATCAAATACTTGCCATTTACATACGGCACCTTAAATTTTGATTGTTTGGAGATGCCAGAATAATCCATATAAAGCACACCCCCACACACCAGTATAAAGGCAAAAAATGTACCCACACTGGTGAGGTCAACGAAGAAGTCCATTTTCAAAAAGAGCGCCGGAAATGCAACCACTAAACCTGTCACGATGGTTGCAAAGGATGGGGTCTTATACTTTGGATGCACTTTTGAAAATCGTTTCCACAGCAATCCATCCCGACTCATTGTCATCCAAATACGAGGTTGGGCCAATTGAAATACCAACAAAGCACTGGTTATTGCCACAACAGAGGTTACCGAGACAATACCTGCCATAAAGTCCATCCCTATATAGGAAAACACATAGCTCAGCGGATCCTTGACATTCAATTCAGTATAATTGACCATCCCAGTCAGAACCAGAGTGATCAATACATAGAGGACTGCACATATCAGCAAGGTCAATATCATTGCCCTGGGCAGGTCGCGTTGTGGGTTTTTACATTCTTCTGCTGTGGTCGAGATCGAATCAAAGCCTATAAAGGCGAAGAATACTGCGGCGACTCCACCCATTACCCCAGTTAGTCCATTGGGTGCAAAAGGAGTCCAGTTTTCGGGTCTGACAAAGAAAGCTCCCCCAATAATCACAAAAAGAATCACGCCTACTTTGATGATTACCATGATATTACTGGCATTCCGGGATTCCTTGATACCTATATAGACCAACCAGGTTACGAAGAAGGTAATCAGGCCGGCCGGCAGGTCAAAAAGAATAGGCATCCCCCCCAATTTAGGGGCCTGCTGATATGCCAGTAAAGCGGTCTGTTCCACTTGTGACATGGCTTCAATACCCTGGGTCTGGAATTTTTCAAAAGCTTCGGTGGCATATGAAGGAGCCATGGTCAGCCAACCGGGTATTGTAATTCCAAAGCCGGCTAACATACTTACAAAATATTGCGACCAGGCTATAGCCACCACCATATTCGAAACCGCGTATTCCAATATAAGTGCCCATCCAATAATCCAGGCGAAAAGCTCTCCGAATGCCACATAGGCATAAGTATAGGCACTTCCGGAAACGGGAACCGTACTGGCAAACTGAGCGTATGAAAGCGCAGTAAAAACACAGGCAAAGGCAACAAATACAAAAAGCATAGAGATGGCAGGCCCCCCATTATATGCAGCAAGGCCAATTGTGCTGAAAATCCCTGCGCCCACAATAGCGGCTATTCCGAAAGAGATCAAATCTCTTACACCCAAAATTTTAGGCATTGCATCCTTGTCCGATACCCGGGATGCCGCCATAATCTGTTCTACCGTTTTCTTACGAAATAATTTACTGGACATTTTGGTTAGCGTTAGTAAGGGGTCAAACTTAGGGAAAAATGTTTTATTAGCAAATTGTATTGGGTAAATTATTAAGTAAAATTGCTATCAATTTCATCGAATACCTGCCGGAAATTACCCTTTAACACCCCTGAATATACTTTAAGTTGTTCAGTCAACAAATCACGTTTTTCCTCCCCCAACCTCGTGTCCCATACCCGTCGGCAAATGTTGAGCAGGGCCCGGGTTACCTCAGACAATTCCCTGTAATAGCCAATGTATCGGTCAGCAAGAAACCGATCGAAAAACGCAAAAAACACACTTGTATCCTCCATTCCACAAACCAACAAAAATCGGTGCACGGCGTCTCGGTCAACATTCTCCAAATCCTCATAAAAATGTCCCTCATCCGCTGCATTCTCCATCAATAACAAGTGATCCAGCAACAATTCCAAGGCTATATGGGATAAAAAAGAGGCACGTATTGGAGTTCCTTCTACTACTGGCCCCAGCAACAACCTCAATCCATGGGTGTGTTCATAAAAAAAAGGCAGATTGTGGAAAATCCGGTCCGTCTCAACATGATGCCTCCATCCTGAATATAAATTTTTCAGTTTGGGGTGTGGCAAAAACTCCACTTCCCAGCGTTCCGGCTGCAAACGTTGGGTTTTGTCCGCATTTTTCAAAAGGTCTGGCAAGACACATCCCAATGCCAATTCCGGATTGCGCTCAAAACGATTAAAATAATAATGTGATAAAAAATTCAATTTTGCGCTATATTTGTGCCTAATTGGGCGGTTTCATTCGGAAACCGTTTTGCTTGACGATTTAAAGGTAATTAAATAAAATGAACTTTGTAGAGGAATTGCGCTGGAGAGGGATGTTGCAGGATATAATCCCCGAAACTGAAGAAATGTTGTTAAATGGCCCTACCGCTGGATATATTGGATTTGACCCAACCGGCGACTCTCTACACGTTGGTCACCTGACGCAAATAATGACCCTTATCCATTTCCAGCAGGCCGGACATAAGCCTATCGCACTGGTAGGTGGTGCAACAGGCATGATCGGTGACCCCTCATTCAAATCTGCTGAGCGCAATTTGCTGGATGCAGAAACGCTCAATCACAATGTGACTTGTCTCAAAAAGCAACTAAGCAAATTTATAGATTTTGGGGGTGGCCCCAATGCGGCAAAAATGGTCAATAACTACGACTGGTTTAAAGAATTCAGTTTCCTCGATTTTATCCGGGATGTAGGCAAGATGATCACCGTCAATTACATGATGTCCAAAGATTCCGTCAAAAAACGGCTGGAGGGCGAAAGTGGTCTGTCATTCACTGAGTTTTCTTACCAACTGATCCAGGGCTATGATTTTTACCATTTGTGGAAAAACTACGACTGCAAAATCCAGATGGGGGGATCGGATCAATGGGGCAACATTATCACCGGGGTGGAATTCATTCGCCGAATGGCTGGTGAAAATGCCTATGCCCTTACAACCCAATTAATCAAGAAATCAGATGGACAGAAATTTGGCAAAACCGAAGGTGGTGCAGTATGGCTGGATGCCAAAAAGACTTCTCCTTACAAATTTTACCAATTCTGGCTCAATGCGAGTGATGAAGATGTTAAGAACTGGATCAAGATTTTCACCCTGAAAACAAAGGAAGAAATCGATCAATTGATCAGCGACCACGATCAGGCCCCACACCTACGGATCGTACAGAAAGCGCTGGCAGAAGACATTACAGTGCGTACCCACTCCCGTGAAGATTACGAAACCGCTATCAAAACTTCCGAATTCCTGTTCGGGGGCGGATCCCTGGAGTTTCTGGAAGGAATGGATCACGAAGCCGTACTGGATGTTTTCGATGGTGTGCCGCAATTTTCCATCAGTAAAGAAGAACTCGCTGCCGGCATTAATGTGCTCGACCTATTAGCTGTCTCCGCCACCGTTTTCCCTTCCAAAGGTGAAGCCCGCAAAATGATTCAGGGTGGGGGCGTTTCGATCAACAAAGAAAAAATCACCGCTGTTGATAAGGTCTATACCACGGCCGATCTGATCAATGGCAAGTACCTGATCGCCCAGCGGGGCAAGAAGAATTATTATTTATTGAGTGTGGGTTGATCCCATGCGGAAAGAATAATTAAACATATCTATTTGTTATCCTTTCGGCCACTTAATCGACAAGAGTGCAAAAACGTACGGAAGTCAGGAGCGGACTAATTGACAACTCGAAAACTTACCCGTAAGGGCAGCACCTGTTTGACCCTAACGGGTACGCCTCTATTTAATCCTGGTGTCCATTTACCAGCTAATTTAATCGCATTTATAGCTTCATAGCCGAGGCCATACCCCGGATCTTCCAAAATTTTAAATTCAGCGGTTTCTCCAGCTTCGTTGATTACAAATTCAACACTGATCATGCCGTTTGCCTGTGCACGCATTGCACGAGTGGATGGTCTAAAAATTTTCTGGACATCCTTCCTAAACTGATTCACACTATTTTCGGGGGTTGAACCAAATTTAGGAGAAATGATCAAATTCGAATAAGGAAATTTGTTATTATTTTCATCTACACTTTCGCCCGACACAAGTAGTCCTCCTTTGTAGGTTTCGGTAAATGTATATTTTTGTTTGAGAAAAGTACCCTTCCACTCCCCTTCCCGGACACCATTGCGATATTCT
>DATGNG010000116.1:0-3614 GCA_035306865.1 Sphingobacteriaceae bacterium | reverse complement strand
AGGTAGGCCACTTCTTCAAATGTAGCTCCTTCTGCCAGATCCAGTATATCATAACCCCGATAATGTAGGTCATTACCACTTTTGCCTACAGTACAGAGTGCAGTATTTCCGGCAGCCACTCCCGAAAGTGCTACAGACTTTTTAGGCTTGAAAGCACCTGCTCCGGGAGTCGTGTTGTTTTCATTGTTTGTTGTCATAATCATTCAGATTTTCCATATAAAGCATCCAGTTTGGACTCATATGAATAATAGTCAATACTTTCATACAGTTCGGCCCGTGTCTGCATTGTATCGATCACTCCCTGCTGAGTCCCGTCCGTGCGAATGTGTTGATAGACATTCAGGGCTGCTTTATTCGCTGCGCGGAATGCAGAAAGTGGATACAGAATCAGCCCGGCACCCGCTGCTGCAAGCTCATCCACCGTCCATAGAGGTGTCTGACCGAACTCTGTGATGTTGGCAAGCACCGGCAAACCGGTAGCCTCCACAAAACGGGAATATTGGGACAGATCGGTTACTGCTTCGGCAAAAATAAAATCTGCACCAGCTTCTGCATAGGCTGCGGCCCTTTCCAAAGTTGCCTCCAGACCTTCACTGTCCAAAGCATCGGTGCGGGCACCGATCACAAAATGTTCATCCGTACGGGCATCCACCGCAGCTTTGATCCGGTCCACCATTTCCAATCCAGAAACCAATTCTTTATTTGGGCGATGCCCACAGCGTTTGGCTCCCACCTGATCTTCCATATGCAGGGCAGCTGCTCCGGCCCGGATCAATGACTTTACCGTTCTGGCCACATTGAATGCCGAAGAACCAAATCCCGTATCCACATCCACCAGCAGGGGTGTATCACAAACGGCTGTTATCCGCTCGATATCAATCAACACATCGTGCAGCCCCGTAATACCAAGATCCGGCACGCCCAAAGATCCGGCTGCAACCCCCCCTCCAGAAAGATAAATTGCACGAAATCCGGATTGGGTGGCAAGTAAGGCATGATTCGCATTGATTGCCCCTACAATCTGCAAAGGTTTTTCGGTTTCCATCGCCCGTCTGAATCGTTGGCCGGGAGTGGAGAAATTAGTATTATATTTCATCAACTCTTATACAATAATGAATAAAATTAGGGATCCGGCTAAAAATACGAATTTTTTTTCTATTACTGATCAGCCTGCCTTGCCTGCCTCCTAAAATAGCCTCTCAACAAGAAATTATGCTGCAAGGCCTCCATATTTTGATCCAGTTTTTCGGCACTGCTCTCAAGATTTTCCATGGTTCTCCGGATGCGTTCGGCCATTTCCGGATCATTCAATAACAAGCCCACCGCATTATCATTGGCTTCCAGTTTTTTGGTGGCTTCCTGCAGATTGAGCACCAAGGCATTAGCGGACTGGGTTATCCCATTGAGTTGGGCAACTGTAGTCTTTAGGCTACCGTATATCAATGTATCGGTAACCAAATCATGAACAAGCGTACCTTCCGTATTCAATTTCTCCGTCAATTCGATCAGGGAGCGGGTAGCCTTGACCGAATTTTCGGAGGTTATGGTCAAATTATGGAGCATACTCCGCACGTCTGCCGCCATTCCCTGATCATTCAGGGCGGCCCCCACGGTGCCCTCTCCTGCATTCAGGCGCTCCAAAAGCAATTTTAGATCGCGGGTAATGTCCACGATATTTCCGCCTGAAAGTTCTATTGTTTCCATCATGGCATCCATTCCACCACTGGGGGCAGTTGCTAACCGATCTCCATTTTCTATCGGTGGAACATCCGGGCTTCCCCCTTCTATCAAAATGAGTTTATTCCCAATAAAACCATCGGTTCCAAGTTTGGCCACGGCATCCTTTCGGATATATTCACGGGACTTCTCTTCAATATTCAGCAGAACCTCTACCTCTTCCAGTCCCTTGAAATTTATTTGCTTTACTGTGCCTACCTTGACCCCTGAAAACCAAATATTATTTCCTGCTTTCAGCCCGCTCACATTATTGAAAGTGGTGGAAACATGAACTGTTTTGGCAAAGCGATTTTGCTTGCTCCCCATTATAAATATTCCGGCGAACAAAATAATTATCCCGATCAGCACAAAGACCCCGACAATGGTTGAACGTTTATTTTCTATTGAACTCATACCTATTAGGTGATAAAATTATAATCATAAAACGGCTTTACCCGTTCATCATTTGTACCAAATATTTCATCAAAACTGCCCTGATATTCAAATTTGCCATCCAGCAGCATCACGATACGGTCTCCAACACTTTTGGCACATGCCAGGTCATGGGTAATGATAATTGAAGAAGTTTTGTACTTTTCCTGCACCTCATTGATCAAGCTGTTGATCTCAATGCAGGTGATGGGATCCAAACCGGCTGTGGGCTCATCATAAAGCATAATTTCGGGCTTCAGGATCAGGGTCCTTGCGATTCCGATTCTTTTTTTCTGCCCTCCGGATAGCTGTGAGGGCATCTGCTCGACGGTATGGCTGAGCCCCACTGCATCCAGTACTTCATCTACTGCCCGGTCAATTTCCTGCCTGCTCAGATTTCTTTTGTTGCGTACCAATGGAAACTCCAGGTTTTCCTTGATGGTCATACTATCATACAAGGCGCTGTTTTGAAATGAAAAGCCAATCTGCATCCTCAATTGTTGCAATTCTTTTTCTTTGAGTTGTGGCACATTCCTTCTTAAAACCTCTACACTGCCCTCATCTGAAGTCAATAACCCCGAAATAATCTTGATCAAAACAGATTTTCCTGTCCCCGAACGTCCCAGCACCACCAGGTTTTCACCCTTATAAAGATCCAGGTCGATACCGCGCAGCACATGCAGATCACCAAAGGACTTAACAATCCCCCTCAACTCAATTACGGGTTGTTGATAATCTATTTGTGGTTTGCTATTTTTCATTTCCTGACCTCATTACCAATTGCGGATCCCGTTGAGAATTTGGACAATCAACAATTCCTCAATAAATATTAAAAACATGGACATGACCACTGACCAGTTTGCAGCCTTTCCCACCCCTTCCGTACCATTTGGAGAGTGGAAACCCTGATAACAGCCAACAATACCAATTGTAAAGCCAAACACTACAGCCTTGAGAACCAGGGAAAATATATCGAGAAAACTGATGGCCTCAAAAACTTGCTCAAAATAGATAACAAAGCCAGTATCCTCATTAATATAAACGCTTAAAAATGCACCCATCAGACCGACAAGTGCGGTATAAAAAGATAGGATTGGAATCGTAATTGTTGTGGCCAAAACCCGGCTTACCACTAAAAACTTGAAGGGATTCGTACCGGACACCTCCATGGCATCGATTTGTTCGGTCACCTTCATTGAACTCAACTCGGCTCCGATCTGGGAACCAACTTTTCCCGCTGCAATCAGTGCGGTAACCAACGGAGCAAGCGCACGCACTATGGCAATGGAAATCAGCATGGGCAGCCAGGATGTGGCGCCAAACTCAGAAAGTGAGGGGCGGGACTGATTGGTAAATACCCATCCGGTCACAAATCCCGTCAAAGAGATCAGGGGCAAAGATTTCCAACCAATCTCATAGCCTTGACGGATGATTTCCTTCCATTCAACGGGTGCCCGGAATAACTC
>DATGNG010000115.1:0-7328 GCA_035306865.1 Sphingobacteriaceae bacterium | reverse complement strand
ATGTTATTTTATTGAAATCCCGTTTGAGGACAAGGCAGAGAAGATCCTTGATATTTCAGGTGCTGACCATTTTTATTGGATTGTTGGCCATTAATTATGCCTCGAACCAATGGTTCAAAAGGCTCGATTTATCCCAGGATAAACGATATTCTTTGTCACCGGTTACAAAGGAGACCTTGAAAGAGTTGCCCGAAGGGTTACAGATTACTGTATTGTTGGAAGGCAATCTTCCGCCTGGATTTCAGCGTTTGCGAAAATCTGTGCGGGACCTGTTGACTGACTTGAATTCTCAGTATAGGGGCAAAATTAGGTTCAGTTTTTTTAATCCCATAAAGGGAAATTCGGAACAGACCGCATCCTACCTTGCCTCTTTGGCAGAACGTCAAATCACTCCGATCAATCTTAGCGTCAATGATGCAGATGGTAGTCTCAGGCAACAAATGATATTTCCATTTGCCATCTTGTCAACCGGTTCCCAGGAACAGGTTATTCACCTCTTACAACCTTTAACGGACGATTCTCCTGAAAACACTATCAATCATTCTATTGAAACCCTGGAATATGCTTTCATTTCCGCGATTCGAAAAACTATTAGGAATGAGAGAAAACCAATTATAGGCTTTTCGGAAGGACATGGGGAATTGAGTGATATTGAATTGCAGGATGCGATCTATACTCTAAGCTTAAATAATCAAGCGGGGCGAATCGATCTAAATGTAGTTGACTTTGAAGGATTGGCTGAGGTTGATGTGTTGATTTTGGCCAAACCTACCCAGGCATTTAGCGAAGCTGCAAAATTCAAACTTGATTATTTCTTGCAGAAGGGCGGAAATTTGATTGTCAGTGTCGATCAGCTGAATGGAAGCCTGGACAGTTTAAGAGGTGCGGAAGATGCAGCTCAGTTATTGCTTACCAGAAACCTCAATCTGGATGACTTTCTGTTTAATTATGGCTTAAGATTTAATTATGATGTGATCGCTGACCTGCAATGCATGCAGATTCCGCTACAAACGGGTAACAGTGGACCTGGCGCTGCGGGGGGCCAACAGCAATTCCAATGGATGCCCTGGCCACTTCATCCTCTTATAGTGCCTACCTCAACGCACCCTATAGTAAAAAATATGGGGAATTTGATGACGGAATATATAGGCAGCCTGGACACAATTACTGTCCCCGGAGTAAGAAAAAGTGTATTATTGCATTCCTCGCCATATGCTACGACTTTAGAATCTCCTTCGGCAATTTCACTGTCAATGGTTCAACAGCTCCCCGATCCTGACAAGTTAAGTGCTGCAGATCCCAAGTTAGTTGCCGTCTTACTGGAAGGGAGCTTCCCTTCAGCCTTTCAAAATAGGATACTGCCAGAAGGATTATCCGACTACACTTTAAAATTGCCCGAGCAAAGTAAGCCGTCCAGATTGTTTGCCATTGGTGATGGGGATGTATTCAAAAACCAACAAAATCCCAGTGATGGGTCAATATATCCATTGGGATGGGATCGGTTTACCCAGCAGCAATATTCCAATAAAACCCTATTACTCAATCTCATTGATTATATGACCGATGATCCTGCGGTCATATCATTACGGAGCAAAGAGGTAAAATTGCGATTGTTGGACCGCTTGCGTGTAGCTGAACAAAAATTAGCTTGGCAATTGAGCAATGTGGCCTTGCCCATCATAATCCTTTTCTTGGTTGGATCGGTTCATCTATATCTCCGGCGCAAAAAATATTCAATACCACACTGTACTTTCAATTCTTATTAAAAAAATGGAAGCACGTTTAGGAGAATCTTTAGGAGAGGTATTCTATTCCTATTTCCTCTTTTTTGCAGGACGAAAAACTAATGACAATTAATAAGGACAGGATTAGTGTAAAAGCGATGCGTTTTGTATTCATAACAGTTTTTTTTAATATTCGATCAATGTATTTCTAATATAAACGAGTATTAATCTGAAAATGCTACATTCGTATTCATTTTGTGTTCCGGCGGAAACACACACCTGTTTTTGCGCATTAACTACTTCCGAGAAATGAATTCATTTCTCGGAAAGTGTGAAACCTGTGAAAGGAGTGGTAAAAAATATAAATTAACACAGTGAATTACCTTATCCCAAACTCTGTTAATTTACAGGAATGTAAACTATTGATTTCGTTTCAAAAAATGGTTGATCAAAATATTGCCCTATCGGAAATACCTGGGCCGGGAGCCGACTTTCCCTGATTTCTTCCTGCAAATCTCCCCCTTTGAGGTAGATGATTCCATTGGGAATCGCATGTTTGTCTTTCTTCAGGAACTTTCCTTGCACCCAGGGATAAAATTCGGCAAGCCGGGTCACTGCGCGGGACACCACAAAATCATATTTGGTATCAATTTGCTCTGCCCGTATATGATCTGCTTCCACATTTTTCAGTCCTAATCCAGCGGCCACTTCCCGCACGACTTTAATTTTTTTCCCTATGGAATCCACCAGGTGGAAATGAGCCTCAGGAAATAATATGGCGAGGGGAATACCGGGGAATCCTCCGCCCGTACCCACATCAAGTATCCTGCAGCCAGGCAAAAAGTTGATAAACCGTGCAATTGCCATGGAGTGTAGAACATGATGGAGGTACAGACTTCCAATATCCTTTCTGGAAATCACATTGATTTGTGCATTCCAGTATGGAAATAATTCGCCCAATTTCAGGATCATTTCCTGTTGCGTATCCGTAAGCTTTGGAAAATTATTGAAAATCAACTCTGGCCCTGGATTCAAGGTCACAGTACTTTCATTATTGGCATTAGAGTCCGTTATTTCCATATTCTAAAACTATGTATTGCATCCATTACCGGTAAAAACCAAAGTGTCCTGGTGATGCGCAATTTTCCCGCAATCGGGATATAAACTGCATATTGTAATATTAACCGGAACAGATACAGACCAAGAACCAATGGCCAGGATTCCAAACTATACGCCAATAATGCCAGCAATGCCATATAAAACAAAAATGCAGATGCGGATTGTAGCTTCAACTGGAATCTGTGTTTTTTCCGATACAACCCCACCGCCTGTCTCTGTAATTTGCGTTGGTTCTGATAATCTTCCACCGAATTTGGCATTGGTTTCCAGACATGGGCTTCCTTGTGTATAGCTATTGAAGTGTTGTCTCTGGTGGCATGCTGATTGACCATCAAATCATCATAACCCGAACTGACATGAATATGGGATGCAAATCCCTTCCCCCTGAAAAACAATTCTTTGGTGTAGGCCATGTTTTGTCCGAGACCCATAAACGGATTCCCATTTAAAGAAAAGGCCAGAAAATTGATGGATCTATAGAAATGTTCGAAGCGGATCAATGCGTTTCGAATCCCCCTTTTTCGTTTTAAAGGTACATATCCCAACACGATTTCCTTTCCCCCCGCAAACCCTGTACTCAAATGACGCAACCATTGGTTGGTCGCCGGGATACAATCAACCTCTGTGAAAACAAGGTGTTCATGAGTCGCGGCTTTGATGCCCATAGCAACCCCAAATTTCTTGCCCTGCTGAGAAAGTACGTGTTCCGCAATTTCAACCACTCTCAAATTGGGATAAGCGGCTTCCATTTCCCTCAACACCCACTTTGTGTCGTCTTCGGAGCGATCATTGACAACCACTACTTCAAAAGCCGGGTAATCCTGCTCCAGGATTGCGGGTAGGTTTCCCTTGAGCTGATCCTCATTATTGCGTACAGTAATAATTACGGACAAGGGTAGGGGATGAATATTGGGGTCATTTTTTAGACTTTCGGCACTTCTTGTTTTATGAAATGCCAGGCTTCCCTGGACGATAAGTATGAAATAAAGCTGGACCAATAGGGAGATTGAACACCCCACTAACAGGATGTAGGAAATTTGGTCTAATTGTGAAAAATATTGATCCATATATTGAGGGTCAAACATACTTAATTTTGTTGAAACAAGCCAAGAATAAGCCATCAAACATTTGGCTGTAAACCCAAGTTTAACTAAGTTTGCCCAATGAAATTCACCCTGCAGGCTACTGATCCCCAGTCCAAGGCAAGGGCAGGCCTGATGGAGACCGCCCATGGATTGATCGAGACTCCCATTTTTATGCCCGTAGGTACGGCCGGAACCGTAAAGGCGGTGCATCAGCAGGAGCTAATCAATGATATACAAGCTGAGATTATCCTGGGAAATACCTATCATTTGTACCTCAGACCGGGTTTGGACGTTTTGCAGAGAGCGGGTGGATTGCATAAATTCATCGGATGGAACAAGCCGATTCTGACTGACAGTGGGGGGTACCAAGTCTATTCTTTAACTGAAGTGCGCAAAATCAGGGAGGAAGGGGTGACCTTTCAATCGCATATTGACGGTTCAAAACATTTATTTACTCCTGAAAACGTAATGGATACCCAACGTATCATAGGGGCGGATATTATTATGGCATTTGACGAATGCACTCCTTATCCCTGTGATTATTCCTACGCAAGTCGTTCGTTGGATATGACACATAGATGGCTACAACGCTGTTGTAATCGATTTGATGAAACAGAAGCCCTCTACGGATATGATCAGACTTTATTTCCCATTGTACAGGGATCTGTTTACAAAGATTTGCGAAGAAAATCTGCAGAGACAATTGCCTCTTTTGAGCGGGAAGGAAATGCAATAGGCGGCCTCTCCGTAGGAGAACCAGCCGAAGAAATGTACGCCATGACTGAAGTCGTGTGTCAGATATTGCCTGTTGACAAACCCCGCTATCTTATGGGAGTAGGCACACCGGTCAATTTGCTGGAGAATATTGCGCTGGGAATCGACATGTTTGATTGTGTAATGCCAACCCGAAATGCCCGAAACGGAATGTTGTTTACAAAGGATGGCATTATCAACATTAAAAATAAAATCTGGGAAAATGATTTCAGCCCAATAGATGCTGAAAGTGACTTGCTTGCCGACCGACAATACAGTAAAGCATATCTTCGGCACCTGATCCGATCCAAAGAAATTCTGGGTGCCCAAATTGCTTCTTTACACAACTTACATTTTTATCTTTGGCTGATGCGTGAAGCGCGCAAGCAAATATTGGGTGGAAATTTTAGGGACTGGAAAGAAATGATGGTACAGAAATTGGCAACCAGAATTGGACATTAGAAATCGATTAAAGGAAATATCCTTAAATTTAGCGTATCTGAATGAAGATTATTGACAAATATATAGTCCGTAAGTACCTCACAACCTATGTGTTTGCCATGTGCATATTTGCAGTGATCATCGTTGTGTTTGATATTTCCGAACGTTTGGACGATTTTTTGAAATACAATGCTCCGGTAGATAAAATCATATTTGAGTATTATGCAGGTTTTGTGCCCTTTTACCTCAACATGCTATCTCCATTGATCAATTTTATTGCCGTTTTGTTTTTTACTTCCCGCATGGCAGATCAGACCGAAATCGTGCCTATTCTGAGTGGTGGTATGAGCTTCAATAGATTATTATGGCCTTATACCATAGGGGCAATGGTGATTTTTGGAGTCATGTTTATTTTTAATATTTTTATTATACCCCATACCAACAAATTGATGGTCGGCTTTCAAAATGTTTATATCAAACCTATTGAAAACCGGACAAAGGTCTCCACACATATGCAGTTGGATGACAGCACCTATGTTTATATAGATAATTTTGATAATGACCGGAAAATAGGATACAATTTTGTTTTAGAGAACTTTGATAATAAGGAGCTGACAGAAAAGTTAATGGCTGACCGCATTATCTGGGATTCATTAAGCAATTCATGGGCCATCGAGCAATTTACGATTCGTAAAATCAATGGGATGGAAGAAGTGATGGAATCCGGTTTTCGGATCGACACATTATTGGACATACACCCACGTGATTTTGAGGTTTATGATAACGTATTTATGGCAATGGGAATGAGGGAGTTAAATGAGAGGATTGAGAAAGAAAAAGTAAGGGGGGCAGGCCATATGACAACTATGTTAGTTGAAAAGTACAAACGTTATGTCTATCCATTTTCCGCCTTTGTACTAACCCTGATGGGAGTTTCTTTATCCTCCAAGAAGGTGAGGGGAGGCATTGGCCTGAGTCTGGGTATAGGAATAGGCCTTAGTTTTATTTATATGGTGTTTATGCAGTTTTCTACCACATTTTCACTTCAGGGGGGCTTGCATCCATTTATTGGCGTCATCATTCCTAACATAATATTTGGGATCTTAGCGCTGATACTTATTCGTCGGGCCCCAAAGTAATTTACTAAACATCCCCACATGACTGTAAATCGCAATCTGCTGATCCTTCACCTGACCGTTTTGGTTTGGGGATTTACCGGCATTCTGGGTAATTTGATTACTATTTCGGCCACTCAATTGGTATGGTACAGGGTTTTGATCGCATTTGTGTCATTGTTTGCGTATTTTCGGTTTACCGGGCAACCGCTTTTGGAAACACCGCGAAACCTGAGAAACTTTATTCTGACCGGGGCGTTGGTAGGTGGTCACTGGGTATTGTTTTTTGAATCCATTAAAGTATCAACTGTTTCGGTGACCTTAGTCTGTTTATCTTCGGTCACGCTATTTACCTCCCTTTTGGAGCCGCTGTTTTATAAGCGTAAGATATCAAAATTGGAGTTTGTGACAGGGATTTTCGTTATTATCGGGATTTATTTAATTTTCAGATTTGAGACCCAATATATTAAGGGCATAATCCTTGGGCTTCTTTGCGCCCTGATGGCAAGCTTGTTTTCCATTGCCAATTCCAAATTGGTACAAAATAGCGATGCATCCAAGATTAGTTTTTATGAAATGATCGGGGCTTTTTTATGGATTTCCTTATATATGCTATTCGCAGGAGGCTTCAACTCGGGTCTTTATCTCCAGACGAGTGACATTTTATACCTGCTATTGTTGGGGACTGTTTGTACGGCAGGTGCTTATGTAGCCGCAGTCATGGTCATGAAAGAAATCAGCCCGTTTCGGGTAGCACTTGCCAGTAATCTTGAACCTATTTATGGAATTATCCTTGCCTGGTTGATTTTTGGAGAAAAAGAAGTGATGAGCCTTGGGTTTTATTCCGGTGCCATCATTATTCTTGTAGCAGTATTTTTGTACCCGGTATTTAGGCATCGTTGGAAATAATATCAGCTGACTTCCTCTCCAACCATTGAAAATATTTCCCTTCCCATGTCAATTTTTTGTGGGAAAGATGCATAATCCATTATTTTTTATTAATTATGCTTTGCACAAATAACCAAAATAAACAAAAAATTATACCATGTCCACGAAACCTCTAATTATCCTCGCATTTGCATTATGTTCAT
>DATGNG010000114.1:0-7107 GCA_035306865.1 Sphingobacteriaceae bacterium | reverse complement strand
CCTGCCAGACTTTCCCATCGGGATTGATTGTTGGTCCAATTGTCATATTTAGACTGTTCTTCAAGTGTTGGAAAGTCAGGATCTACAAATTCTGGCTCTGGATAAATGGTAGAATACCCTTCATAGACGCGATTTCCGACTCCATCCAAAAAATCACTCAAAACCAACCGATAATTCAACTCAAGTCCGACGGACCAAGGGGCAAGTGTTCCTTTCCCATTGATTTTCACCCCTGCACCCATAGGAAAGGTTGCAACGATCTTGCTGTATTTTTGGGTATTGTTGGTTGCTATTCGGTTTTCATATGAGTCCAATAGATCATTTCCACTTCCGTCTTTTTCATAACTGATCTTCTGCACTTCTACCATCTCATCAATCAGGGAAACACGTTTCCCATTTGCATCTTTCGCTTTCGGATTGTGGTAGATCATGCCCACCCCTCCAAATACATATGGATTGACAATATTTCTGAATCGATTTGGCCTAAACTCAAAAAAGTGAAATTCTGCCCCAACTCCAATTTCATGAATATTATTGTTGAAACGAAGATTTCGATTGACATTTGAAGCATCAGAGGAGAAAGCATCATCTCCTTTAATATTAATGAAGTTATAGTCAAGACGGACGCCCCAAGTCCGATCTTTTGCATTTATAGGGTTGAAATAACGTTTCACAGAAACGCCACCACTATACGAATTGAATCCCAAAACGTTTTTATTATCAAACCCGAATAGCTGATTGTCAATATCTCCCATATACCCCGCAACACCAAATTGACCACCGATTTCGATATATTCCTTGTCAAATAGCTTGGTCTTGACAAATTGCCATACATTATCTGATTGTGCATTTACGGATGCTGTTGGGAGCAAGCATAAAGCAATCACAATCATCAATACGAGTCTCTTTGGATACATGCAGTTAAAATCCTGTTACAAGGGTACAAACTTAGATAAATTCACCCTTATATGCAATTTAATTGTTATGGTTATAATAGGTAAAATCCGGTTAATAATTGCGGGCATCCAAACCCCATAATAATTTGTTGCGGAGGGTCTCAAAATACCGTTCGTTTTTGAGGCGGATTAGGTTGACTTCAAATTCGGCCTTACGGATTTGCAGGCGCACGTGTGTTTCAAAAGAGTCCGTCCGGGAATCGCAGGTCAGAAGGTAACGCCCGCTGCGGCTTTCAATATTTAGGTCCAGCACTGAGTCGCTGGAAATCACCACCGGCCGCACATTTAGATTGTGTGGGGAGGCTGGTGTCACTACAAAATTGCTGCTGCGGGGCATAATGATCGGTCCTCCACAGCTCAGGGAATACGCAGTAGAACCGGTGGGGGTGGCGATGATCAGGCCATCTGACCAATACGAGTTGAGCAACTCCCCGTCCAAATAGGCTTCCACAGTGATCATTGCAGAGCTGTCGTATTTAAAGACCGTAATGTCATTCAGCGCAAAATGTCTTTCCCCAAACAGATCGCTATCAGGAGATTGCACTGAAAGCAACGCCCTCCTGTCCAATTTATAATCCCCCGAAAGGATAGCCTTCATGGATTCCTCAATTTCATTTTTATTGATCCCGGCCAGAAAACCCAGCCGACCAAAATTGATTCCGGCCACGGGTATCCCCGAATCTCCAACAATGGAAACTGCTGCTAACATAGTGCCGTCCCCACCCAGACTGAGCATCAAATCAAAATCCTGGGATAACCGCTTGTTACCCGAAAAGGTATGGAAGCCCTCCTGACATAAATTTTGTTGATCCAAAAATTGGTGAAACTGATCAAAAATATGAAGTTCGGCCTCCCGGGACACCAGAAATCCAAACAATTGCCGGACATAGGGAATGACCGAAGAATGGAATTCACGACCGTAAATTGCTATTTTCATACTTACATGTTAATGTAATTCATTAAATGCTCATAACGGGCATTAATGTCTTCCCGATCCATTTCCAGGCTATAGGTGGACTTGACCTGGTAATCATACCGTAGCAGGGATGTCACTACATCACTCAGTGTGATGGTATTGATTTTCAATGTAATTTCTATCTGGCTCGAATCCGGCAGAAAACGGGTGAAGGAACTGAGAATCTGTGCATTTGCCGACTCTACAATATGTGCAATATGGGAGAGGGCATTGTCCCGCTGACCCAATTCAAGGACCAGCACTGAACCAGGCCGTTCGCAATCAAGAATTTCATTGGTTGCAGCAATCAGGTTTTGGGCATCCACCATCCCGATATATTGGTGTTCTGTGTTGATAACGGGCAGGACATTGATGGAGTGGGAAACAAAAAGCGGAAGTGCATCAAAAAGATGCCGATCCTCAAAAATATAGACTTGTTCGTAAATAAGATTATAAAACTCCAGCTTATGGGTCCTGTCTTCAATAGTACGTAACTTATCCAAACGCAACAGGCCCTGAAAAGCACCCTCATCTACTACAGGCAGAGCCTGATAACCCATCTGCTCCATTTTTTCCAATATCAGATCCACCCGCTCGTGCGGTGTAGTGTGGAGATCCTGTTTGACAATGGCTTGAGCGATTTTCATCCTATGAACGGTGTTTTTGTCTTGTAAACATAAGGTTATTTTGGTTAAAAAGAAAATATTGACAAATTTTCTATGGTGGAGGTACCTTGCATTTGCAGTACAAGTTTTTTATGTTTGTGAAACTCAATTTCAGGGATGGAGAAAGAATCAACAGGAGAAAAATATATAGTCATCAGAGAGGTCATCCACAAAAAAAATCCACGTTTGCTTCGTTGGATGCCCGGATTTATTTTGCGTTACCTGGAACGTATCGCGCATGAGAAGGATATAAATGAGGTTATGAATCATATTGGCCACTTACAAGGGCTTGATTTTGTGGATGCTTTGTTGACACAGGAGCTTGGGGTTGAGGTGAAGTTGGAGGGAGAAGAGCATATTCCGCTGGAGGGTGGGATTATTTTTGCCTCAAATCACCCCCTCGGAGGTTTGGACGGTATCGCTTTTATGCATGCCGTGGGAAAGTACAGGCAGGATATTAAGTTTTTGGTCAATGATATATTATTGAACATCAAAAATCTCCAGCCTCTTTTTGTGCCTGTCAATACTTTAGGTGCCCAGGGCCGCCGCAATTCCATTTTGATAGAAGAAGCATATGCTGACGAACATGCCTTACTGGTTTTTCCGGCCGGTTTGGTATCCCGCAAGCGGAATGGCCTTATCCATGATCTGGAATGGAAGAAAAGTTTTATTTCCAAAGCCAAGAAGTACAAAAAAAATATTATTCCAGTACATATTGATGGAAAAAACTCCAACTTTTTTTATAACTTAGCAAGGTTCAGGGAACGCTTGGGAATCAAAGTAAACCTTGAGATGCTGTACCTCGCGGATGAATTATTCGCCCAAAGGGGGCATCAAGTAACAATCCGTATCGGCGAACCAATTGCATATACAGACCTGGACTCTTCAAAATCGGAAAAAGAATGGGCAGCACATATCAAGGATAGGGTCTATGCCATGGCTGGAAAATAATTAAGAAAGAATTATGCAGAAAATTATAGCACCGATCGACCGGGAATTGATCAAGAAGGAACTGACTGAAGATGCTTTTTTGCGCTACACCAATAATGGGAATAACGAAGTTTACCTGATCAATTATCATTCGGCCCCAAATATTGTGGCCGAAATTGGCCGTTTACGTGAACTGACTTTTAGAAGCGCTGGGGGTGGGACTGGTTTGGATTGTGATCTGGATGAAAATGACACAGGGACAGATGCCTACGATCAGTTGGTGGTGTGGAATAAGGAAGATGAGGAATTGATTGCAGGATACAGGCTTATCCGCTGTGATAGGGTGGGAAGGGACGATCAGGGATTGTTTAACCTGTCCACCGCCCATTATTTTCATTTTTCCGAAAAGTTTGTGAACGAATACCTCCCTTGCACCATAGAGCTGGGCCGATCGTTTGTGCAGCCCCGTTACCAACCGGCCAAGGATAATCGCAAAGGCTTGTTTTCTTTGGACAATCTTTGGGATGGGCTGGGAGCTGTGGTCATGCTCAATCCGGACATCAAATATCTTTTCGGAAAAGTAACCATGTATCCCCATTACAACCGGGAAGCCAGGGACTTGCTATTGTATTTTATGGCGCATTATTTTCCTGATCCTGACCAACTGGTTTGGCCTATCCGCCCATTGGGTTATACGGGCGATATCTCGGCCCTTCAGGGAATGTTTGATGGATTGGATTATAAGGAAGGTTACAAGATTCTCAATAGTCGTGTAAGGGCATTGGGCGAAAATATTCCTCCACTGATCAATACCTATATGAATCTTTCCCTAACCATGAAGGTGTTTGGAACTGCTATCAATGATGAATTTGGGGAAGTTGAGGAAACCGGAATCCTGATCAGGATCGAAGATATTTACGAGACCAAAAAGGATAGGCACATGTCCACATTCGATCGGGACCGGGTTCGCTAAATGCGACCGATGGAACCCAAACTCGAGGCGCCTCTCTTAAATCGATTTTGAATAGACGGGTTTTGAATAGACGGGTTTTGAATAGACGGCTATTAATAGACGGGCCTTAATAGGCAGGTCGTTCTAATATAATGGAATTGATCACAGCCTCACGCAGATCAAACTCATGATGCCAGGCATTGGCCTGTCCTCCACTATCTCCATCCAAATCGGTCAGCTCCACTTTTTTAGCCAGATCATGGTGCATAACCTTTTCAGCGTGCCTGGTTCTCTTTGCCTTGTCGGGCTCGATCATACCCTGATACTGCTGATAAGGGTTTTTGGGAATTTCCAATGGAATGTATTCTGGTTGTTGGGGGCGTTGCCTGGTTTCGGCAGTTCTTTTTACTTGTTTTGCAGCCTGTTCCCTTGGCACTTCTACCGGGATGGTATCATCAGGTATAGGTTGGCCATACTTTCGCTTGCGGGCCTTTTCCTGCTCTTTTTGATAATTGGCATAAGCCTGAAAGGCGAAAACCACTACAGCGATCAATATGGGAATAATTTGCTCCATCCTTTAAAGATACAGAAAATCATTGTATTCTCAAAAATATTGTAATAAATTCGTTTTTACAACGTCCAACCGACTGGTAGCATGAAAGATCAGAAACGTATCGAATTCAAGCAATTGTTTGAAGAAAACTCCAAAAAAGTTTTCAACTTGTGCTTTGGCTACACGGGCGACAGCGATACGGCCAATGATTTGATGCAGGAAACTTTCATCAAGGTCTGGCAAAATCTGGACAAATTCAGGAACCAATCCCAATTGTCCACTTGGATTTACCGGATTGCGGTCAACACCTGTCTTTCACACCTTCGATCCGCCAAGCGCAAACCGACGGAGGAATTGAATGATTATATAATTGAAAATCATACGGAGGAATATTCCGAGAAAAGCGAGCAGATTGCTGCCCTTTACAGGGCCATTGCAAAACTTGAAGAAAATGAGCGGCTAATCATAACGATGGTTCTGGATGAAATCCCTTATCCTGAAATTGCAGAAATTTCAGGTATTTCCGAAGGCAATCTTCGGGTCAGGATTCACCGGATCAAGCATAAGCTCACAGAAATATACAATAGAAATGAAAGAGATTGAGTATGAAAGAGTTTGAAGAGCTCCAACAATTGTGGCAGAAATCAGCCCCATCCTCAGGACTTGACTTTGAAAAGGTCATGGAGAAAATCGAGGTGGGAAAGAAAGATATTGTCCACAAATTGTGGCGTCATATCCTGGCTTTTTTGGCAGGACTATTGATTTTGGGTTATGTCTGGTTTACTTTTCCCTTTGTGACCTGGACCAGCCACGTAGCCATTTTAATTGTGGTAGGATGCATGGTTTATGCCCTGATGGCGCAATGGGGGGCTTATCAGGATTTTAGAACGATTTCTGCCGGAGCAACTGATCGCCCCAAAGAATATATAGCATTTCTGAAAGACTTTAAGGCCAAGCGTTACCAGCAGCATACCCGCAGCTTTGTGTTTTATGAGACCTGCATTGCAGCAGCTTTTGCTTTTTATTCATTCGAATTGTATTTTGCCCTTCCAATGGGGTTATTTATCGCCTTGATTGTGTTTATCGTATTCTGGTTTCTGATCTCGCATTTCGTATTTCTCCGCGCTTATATTGAGAATGAGAATGAGAAAATTCAGAACCTCATCAACGAACTGGATCGCATCAAGGGTCAATTTGAAAAATGAAAAATTTGGTTTTGGTTATTTTGTTTATTGTTGCAGGAACCGTAGCTTCTTGTGGTTTTTTTGCTGCCGAAAAGGGTGGTTCCAACGATAGCGGTTCTGATAAGCATTCAGATGGACTTTCAGATAGGCTTTCTGATAGTCTTTCTGTACAGATCGATTCAATGATTAGCGTACAATTTCCGGATTCGGATGCCCCCGGCCTTGCAATATCTGTAACGCAAGACCATCAGGTCATATTTCAAAAAGCCTATGGATTCGCCTCGCTGGAAGATAGGGTCGGGAATCTCACCACCACCAATTTCCGAATGGCTTCGGTAAGCAAGCAATTTACAGCATTAGCGGTTTATCGCCTCGTCGAAAAAGGATTACTAAGCTTCGACACGCCTATAGGTAGCCTATTCGAGGGCCTGGCGGCCGTTCCGGCTCAGGTAACCGTTGGCCAGCTCCTCCATCACACCTCCGGATTATGGGATTATGAACGTCTGATCCCCGGTGACAGGCAGGAGCAGGTTTCCGATGCCGATGTACTCGACCTTATCCGGGGACAGGAGCAAACTTATTTTCCACCCGGCACGCAATTTAGGTATAGCAATACCGGATTTTGCCTACTGTCTCTTGTCGTAGAGCGTGTTTCCGGTCAACCCTACGCACAATACATGCAGGAGCATATTTTGGCCCCTTTCGGAATGGATTTGGGGCTTGGGTCTTCCTATATGTACGAGGTAAATAAAGATATGCCGCAAAGGGCTTTTGGATATAAACCTTTGGCTTTTGGTGAATTCCGTTTTGCCGATCAAAGCATCACAAGTGCCACGAAAGGGGATGGTTGCGTTTATGTTTCGGCTGAAGGGTATGCCAATTGGTCAAATCATTTAATTTCCACCTCTCGGG
>DATGNG010000113.1:0-8420 GCA_035306865.1 Sphingobacteriaceae bacterium | reverse complement strand
AGGTGCAGCTCTTGTTTGAGAGGTGCAGTCAGGTACAAAAGTCGGTGATTGGTTTCTTCGGCCTGGGCCAGGGTTGAGCCTGAAAAGGAAACATTATCCACCAGGGTTTCTGTTTGCCGGCCGGACAATGTTGCCCCATTGGCATTTGCTTGTGACAGCACCAATCCTCCATATCCCGGTGCACCGGGGGTCAATTGCAGCCTAACTTCCGCAGCATCCGGATTCGGATAATCTGAATATGGAGTAGGGTCCTCGTTTTTGTCATTTTCGCGGACAATCCAGGCTCTTGGATCCTGTTCTACCCCATTGTCCACCTCAAACAGATACCGGGTAAACCAGCGGTTCATCATTTCTATAGGAGGGGGGCCACCGTGACCTGCCTGGTGATAATAAATTTGGCTGGGAATCCCCAACTTTTGGGCCTCTTTATAGATGCGGTAACTGTGTTCGGGCATGACATTCCAGTCATTGAATCCATGTGCCATCAGTAAAGCCGCTTTCATATTACCCATCACATTCAGGTAATCCCGTCCTGCCCAGAAGTCATTGTAATCACCTGTGATACGGTCCATTCCCTGAGCCATTTCGGTATCGCGGACTGTCCGGTTATTATATGCTCTTTTGGCCTCGTCCCCACTGTGTATAAAATCATAAAGCACATCGATATCTTCTCCCAGATAACCACCGGGACTTCGTACCAGACCATTGGATCGGTAATAATGATAATAAGAAGTATTTGGGGCAATTGGAATGATGGCTTTGAGCGCATCCACGCCTGTAGTTGCGGCGGCTAAAGGAAGGGTGCCATTATAAGATGTGCCGGTCATTCCAACTTTTCCTGTGGACCAGTAAGCATGGATTTTTTCATCTCCGTCCGGGGTTGTATATCCATTGTCCTTGCCGGCAAGCCATTCGATAACTGCTTTTGGTGCCAGGGACTCGTTAATTCCCCCTACAGTTGGAGCACCCTGTGACAAACCGGTGCCAGGGGATGATGAATGCACTACAATGAATCCCCGTCTTACCCATTCATTGATCAGCGAATTGGAAATAATCGGGCGTTCTCCCCGTCTCCGGACTTCAGGATGTACGCGTGCCACAGGAGCTGGTTCACCCAATTCATGTTTTACATTCCACATTACCCCATCCGCCAAAGATGCCGTCCCCGAATAATAGGGACTTGTCTCATAAATGACCGGGAGCTTCAATTGCCCTGATTCCGTCTGGTAGGGGCGAGTGACCGATACATGCATGCGATCGGGTTTACCGTCGCCATCCGTATCGAAGTCGGTTTCCACCCACAGATCATGTCTGATCCATTGTTCCGGTGTATCAAAGGCAGGTACAATCTGTGCCTGTCCATCGCTGATGACCGGTTTGGCATGTAAGGAATCGGTGGTCTGGGCTGATAATCCATTGGACACCAGGAACAAGACCAATGTTGCAATTGAAAATAAGTTTGGGGAACGCATAATTTATAATTTGGTTTATCAATTTAGAAATTCAGGAGATCAAATCCAATGTCTCTCCTGAAGTATTTTCCTTCAAAATAGATTCTTCCGGCGTCAGCGGTGGATTGTTGCAGGGCATCGAACAGGGTGTCTTTGACAGCGGTGACAGCCATGACCCGACCACCTGCTGTCTGTATATCTTCGCCCTCACCAGTGGTGCCGGCATGGAACACTAACGATTCTTTGACACTTGTGATATTGGAAATGGTCTTTCCTGTTTCGTATTTGCCCGGATAACCTCCCGAAACAATTACCACTGTAGCAGCAGTTTTCCCGGAAACAGAAAAAGAACGCCGGTCAAGATCGCCATTGGCCACTCCCTGCAAAAGATCCAGCAGATCCCCCTCGATCCGTGGCATTACACTCTGGGTTTCCGGGTCTCCCATACGTACATTATATTCTACCACAAATGGTTCTCCGCCCACGCTCATCAAACCTATAAAGATAAACCCTTTATATGGGATTCCGTCTTTCTTGAGGCCTTCAATGGTAGGTAGGACAATGCGATTCTCCACCTTATCCAGGAAAGTTTGGTCTGCAAAAGGAGCGGGAGAAACGGAGCCCATTCCCCCCGTATTAAGTCCGGTATCCCCTTCCCCAATTCGTTTATAATCCTTGGCGGAAGGCAGTAATTTATAGTTTGTGCCGTCAGTAAGTACAAAAACCGAAAGCTCTATACCATCCAGAAAATCCTCGATCACTACTGTGCTGCTGGCTTCACCAAATTTGGCTTCAGCAATCATTGCTTGCAGTTCCTCTTTGGCCTCTGCAATACTTTGGCAGATTAGCACCCCTTTTCCTGCTGCAAGCCCATCCGCTTTTAAAACAATAGGAGCCTGGCGGGTGTCCAGATACGCCAAGCCTGCATCGAGGCTGGAACGATCAAACGAACGGTAAGCAGCCGTTGGAATCCCGTGCCTTGCCATAAACTGCTTGGAAAAATCCTTGCTCCCTTCCAATTGGGCACCTGCTTTCTGGGGCCCAATCACTGGAATATGGCTGAGGTCAGGATGATTTAGAAAATAATCGTGAACACCCCGTACCAAAGGTTCTTCCGGGCCTACCAGGACAATCTCTATATCACTTGCCTTTACAAATTGAGCGATAGCGTCAAAATCTGTCGGCTTAATATTTACGTTGGTGCCGAATTGAGCCGTCCCTGCATTTCCCGGAGCAATATAGAGTTTAGCCAGCTCCTTACTTTGGCTTAATTTCCAGGCAAAGGCAGATTCCCGCCCACCTGAACCAAGTATTAACACGTTCATCCTACAAATATAGTTTGTTTTTTGTCTATATTTGAATCTGTGAAGATTTTGGTTTATGGAATTTTTAGATTTGGTAATTGATGATCGGATTGCACATGTGCGCCTCAACCGTGGCCGGTCCAATGCGATGAATACCACCCTGATCGCAGAATTGAGAGGTCTGCTGGACCAATTGGATGGAGATCCGGTTGTTTCGGGCATGTTGCTGCATGGCAAAGAAGGGTTTTTTAGCTCGGGCCTGGATCTCATCGAGCTTTATGGATACGATGAGCAGCAAGTCAGACAATTCTGGATCGATTTTATCGCCCTGGTCCGAAGGTTTGTGGCATTTAGCAAACCAAGTGTTGCGGCCATTAGCGGGCATAGTCCGGCGGGCGGATGTGTGTTGGCAATCTGCTGCGATTATCGGGTGATGGCGGAAGGGGAATTTGTGATTGGACTCAACGAATTGCCGGTGGGTATTGTTGTACCACAGGCGATTTTTCATCTATATAGCTTCTGGATAGGGCAGGCGAATGCCTATCGTAATCTGCTGGAGGGCAGGTTGATGAGCCCTGAGGAAGCATTGGCAATGGGTTTGGTGGATGAATTGTCTCCAAAGGAGGGTTTGGTGTCCCGTGCCGAGAAGCAATTGCGAAAATATATAGAACTGGAGCCCACTACCTGGAAAAACAGTAAACTGAATCTCCGAAAGGAGCTGATAAATACGTTTGCAGGGGATCAGACTGAGGATATTGATGCTATTTTGAAACAATGGTGGGCACCCTCTACAAGGTCAATCCTCAAATCGATCATCGATAATCTGACGGCAAAAAAGTGAGTGTTTAATTCAAAATTGAGTGATGTCAAAAGAATTAGGAAGAGATTTGACCGGAATGGATTTGACCGGAATGGGTATGGCCGGAATGGATTTGTCCGCTGAATTAGCGGATCGTATTGCCGCATGGCTTGAGGCTCCTTATGATGGAGAGACCATTGCTGCAGTAAAAGACCTGATTGAGCAAGGAAATATAGCTGAGTTGACCGATTCCTTTTATAAGGACCTGGAGTTTGGAACCGGAGGCCTCCGGGGCATTCTTGGCGTTGGGACCAATAGGATGAATAATTATACCGTGGGCAAAGCCACACAGGGCTTGAGTAATTACCTCAGGAAAATTTATCCGGATGAGCAGGTAAAGGTGGCGATTTCTTATGACAGCCGCAATCAGTCACCCGAATTTTCCCGCCTGATAGCGTCAATTTTTGTTGCCAATGGATTTGAGGTCTATCTTTTTGAAGGATTGCGACCAACGCCTCAGCTGTCTTTTGCTATACGCCAATTGGGTTGCCACAGTGCGGTTATGGTTACCGCTTCACATAATCCCAAGGAATATAATGGCTATAAAGCCTACTGGAAGGATGGAGGGCAATTAGTGGCTCCCCACGACAAAGGGGTGATTGAATGTGTCAATGAAATTAGCGATCCGGGACAAGTGCTTTATGATTCGGAACAGAGGAAGGGAGGAGGAAAAGCCGGGAAGCTTCATTTATTGGGAAAGGAAATGGATGAAGCCTATTTGCAGGCGGTTCTCGCACTTTCAATCCGTCCGGAAATCGTACAGAAAGAGAAGGATCTGAAAATTGTTTATTCACCCATCCATGGTACAGGGATGACGCTGGTCCCCCAATTGCTGGAACGCTGGGGCTTCGGGAAAGTGAGTGTTGTGCAGGAGCAGTCTCAGCCTGACGGGGATTTCCCTACGGTAGTGTATCCTAATCCAGAGGAATCCGAAGCCATGACACTGGCCCTGGAAGAAGCCGTCCGGATTGATGCTGACCTGGTGCTGGCAACAGATCCTGATGCGGATCGCGTGGGAATGGCCATCAAAATAGGCAAAGGTACCTATGAACTGCTCAATGGCAATCAGATTGGCAGTTTGCTGGTGGACTACGTGCTTTCGTCCATGGCCGAAAAAGAGCTGCTCAACCCAAATGATTATGCAGTGAAAACCATTGTCACCACGGATTTGATTTCCGATATCGCGGCCCGGTATGGGATTCCCTGTCCAGAGGTGCTGACGGGCTTCAAATACATTGGAGAATTGATGACCCAGCAGGAAGGTAAGATGCGTTTTGTGGTGGGTGGAGAAGAGAGTTTCGGATATCTGATCGGTGATCTGGTCCGGGATAAGGATGCCGTGATTTCCTGTGCATTTCTGGCAGAAATGGCAGCTTATCATAAAAGCAGGGGCAAAAACCTGCGAGAAGCCCTGATCGAATTGTATTTGCGCCACGGATTTTACAAAGAGCAACTGATTTCCCTTACCAAAAAAGGGAAAAAGGGCGCCGAGGAAATCCAGCAAATTATGAAAAGGTTACGGGAAGGAAATATCCGGGACTTAGGAGGGATTGAGGTGTCCAGGATTAATGATTATTTAACCCAAGTGAGCAAGGATCTGAAATCGGGCAAGGAAAGCGGGATAAAGCTCCCAAAATCTGATGTGCTGCAATTTGTCACCGCAGATGGGGATGTGATTTCGGTACGACCCTCTGGCACAGAGCCCAAAATCAAATTTTATTGCAGTGTGCGGGAGACCCTGTCTTCACCCGCTGCGTATGATAAAGTAGAAAAAGAATTAGCGTCCAAGATCGATAGGATGATGGAGTCCATCCTCCGATAATCGCAGCAATTTTCTATCTTTGCGCCATGTCGAGGGAAATTTATGAAACCAAACGCAAGGCACTTCGCATCAATCTTGCGCAGGAAATATATGGGACATTTGCAGAAATAGGTGCCGGTCAGGAAGTTGCCCGCAATTTTTTCAATGCGGGGGCGGCTTCGGGAACTATTGCCAAAACCATGTCGGCATATGACATGACTTTCAGTGATGCTATTTATGGCGTTGAGGAATCAGGTCGGTATGTAAGTCAGTCGCGTTTGCGCAAAATGCTGAGTCATGAATATGCCCTATTGACCGAGCGGTTGACGGGTGAGAAATATCAGGACCGAAAGCTATTTGCCTTTGCCAATACGGTAGCAGCCCTAAACTTCAATAAAACAAACGACCCCCATGGATGGATCGGCATTCGTTTTCAGCACGAAATAGGCAGTGCCCCCAGCGAGATTATTTTTCATGTCAAATTGTTGGATAGCGACAATTTACTGCAACAGAAAGTGTTGGGTACTTTGGGGGTAAATTTGGTGTTTGCCGCCTACTATTATTTGCATGACATCCAGACCATGATCGAGTCCCTGGCCGACAATCTTTCCCCGGGAGCCGTGGAAATAGATCTGGTCAAGGTGGATGGTCCAGCATTCGAAGGGGTCAATGAAAGGCTGATCAACCTATACCTGATCGCCAAAGGCTATTCAAAAGCAGCAATTTTCAATCCGGAAGGCTCGGTGTATCAAAGCAAGGATTTTCTTTACAAAAAGAATATTATGATCCTGCGAACCAAATACCGCCAGAAATCCAACCCCAACTTTGACCTATTCAATCTGGCTATCGAGGAGTTCAAAAGGAATATCGGTGTAGAAAATGATGAACAATTGGTGGTCATGATCGAGGTGCTGATGAGTACAGGGCTTGATGACAATCCGGATATCAGTTCGGAAGACTTGAATTATTTTGCGGAGCGGGCGGAATACCTCTGTGCGACGGGCAACCATATTATTGTGACCAATTTTAGGCGCAGCAATCACGTGGCCGAATTCCTATCCGAATTCAAGCCCCTCAATGTGGGGATTTCGACCAATATTGCCAACCTCAAAAATATTTTCAATTCGGATCAATACAACAAAGAGCATTATACGAATGAACTGCTTTCCTATGTAGGGGGTATGTTTAGCAAAAATGTGAAACTTTATGCCTACCCTTATCTCGATAAGGTCAACAATCGCATTGTCACCACGGCAAATATGCCCGTTTCTCCGGAAGCCAAGCCCCTGTTTGATTTCCTGGTAAGCAATAATTATATCGTGGATATCGAGAATTATGACGAGAAATTTGTCAAGACTGTCTGAGGCTGCTATTTAGGGAGTAATTTATAAACATTCTAAATATCTGTGTTTGACACGTTTCTGACATTTGAGAGGCTTTATATGTCGTACTTTTGTTAGCTGAAATTTAGTGAGGAAAAGGAATTGAAACAACTTAAAGTCATAGCTGTTACCCATAAGAAGGTGGATTTGAAGGATTTAGGAAATCTTGTCATTGGCAATGAGGAACTGGATCAGCGTCTGCTATCCCTCAAGGAGAGCTTTGATATACCAGAAATTTTCTATTTAGGGACCTGTAATCGGGTGGAATTTGTGTTTTATGGAGAACAGGAGCTGACGCCAGGCTTTATGACAGCTTTCCTGGCCAAGCTGGATTCGCAGGTGCCGGCCGAAAGAATGGAAGATTTCTTAAGTAAGGTTGACACCTATGAAGGGGTGGATGCGTTGCGCCATCTTTTCCGGATGTCCTGCTCGCTGGAAAGTCTGGTGGTAGGGGAAAAGGAAATTCTGGCTCAGGTTCGAAAGGCATATGAGCGGAGTAAAGGCAGCGGATTTACCGGTGATTTCCTGCGCCTCATGATGGATAGCCTGGTGAGGACTGCCAAAGAGGTTTATACCCATACCAGGATTTCGCGTAATCCGGTCTCTGTGGTTTCCCTCGCCTATAGAAAACTCAAAGAATACAAGTTGCCCGAAAATCCACGTATCGTGATTGTAGGTGCGGGTGAAACCAATCAAAATGTTGCCAAGTATCTCCAGAAACATAAATTCTCAAATTTTACCGTATTCAACCGGACCCTGGCCAACGCCACAGCTTTTGCAGACGAATTGAACGCAAAAGTTTATCCACTGAGTGAATTGGAACACTTTAGGAAGGGGTTTGACGTATTGATTACCTGTACTGGTGCTGCGGGATCCATTATTGATGCCGGGATGTATGAAAAATTGCTTGCCGGCGAAACCGACCGCAAAGTAATCGTGGATTTGGCCGTCCCGACTGATATTGCACCCGAAGTTTTAGACAAATTCCAGATCAATTATATAGAAGTGGGAGGATTGCAAGCAATTGCCAATCAAAATATTCAGGAAAGATACGCTGAGTTGGAGCATGCTGACAAAATAATTGACGAGCATATCCGTGCATTCCTGCCTATTCTCCGACAACGCCGGGTGGAGCTGGCTATGCAGGAAGTCCCCCGCAAAGTAAAAGAAATCAAATCTTTGGCCCTCAACGAAGTGTTTGCCAGTGAGGTTCGTTCCCTGGACCATGAGGCCCGGGAAGTCCTCGAGAAAGTCATGTCCTACATGGAGAAAAAATACATCAAAGTGCCGATGGTGATGGCGAAAGACATCTTAGTGCAGCAGAGTGTGAATGAACTTAATTAAACAACATATAGCCGAGGAGAATGCTGCAGCTAACAAAGCGCCATACCGATCAGATCGGACATTCATCATCGGTACAAGAGGAAGTAAATTAGCCCTGTGGCAGGCCCATCACATCCAGGATCGATTAGCAGCTATTGGTATTCGATCGGAGTTAAAGGTCATTAAGACACAAGGGGATATTGTTCAGCATCTACGCTTGGACAAACTGGAAGGGAAGGGTTTCTTCACCAAAGAGTTGGAAGAAGAGCTTCTGCGTCAAGACATCGATATAGCGGTGCA
>DATGNG010000112.1:0-4860 GCA_035306865.1 Sphingobacteriaceae bacterium | reverse complement strand
GCCACACCCAATTTATCCACGTCAGCCTGTGTTTTTGGTTCGATAGCCAATCCGATAACCGGCTCAGCAAAAGTCATTGCTTCCAGAATGATCGGATTCTTTTCATCACATAGTGTATCACCAGTTTTGATGTCTTTAAATCCTACAACCGCTCCAATATCTCCCGCACCAATGCGCTCGATCGGGTTCTGTTTGTTGGCGTGCATCTGGAAGATACGGGAGATCCGTTCCTTATTACCCGAACGGGTGTTCAGTACATAAGATCCTGCTTCCAATACACCCGAGTAAACCCGGATAAAGCACAACCGTCCTACGAATGGGTCAGTCGCAATTTTGAAACCAAGCGCTGCGAAAGGCTCAGATTCAGAAGGTTTTCTGCTGATCTCCTGGTCGTTGCGGGGATCAGTACCTGATACCGCTTCTTGATCCAAAGGAGAAGGCAACAATTCCATCACGAAATCCAGCATGGTCTGTACACCCTTGTTTTTGAAGGATGAACCACAGACCATAGGAGTGAACGCATTGTCCAAAACTGCACTTCTCAATGCATTCAGGATTTCACGCTCAGTCAGGCTGTTGGGATCATCAAAGAATTTTTCCATCAAAGTCTCATCGTATCCAGCTACTGCTTCCAGCAATTTTTCACGGTATTCAGCGACTTCATCCAGCATATCTTCCGGGATCGGAACTTCGGTAAAGGTCATACCCTTATCTTCCTCATTCCAAACAATTCCTCGGTTGTTGATCAGGTCAACTACTCCTTTGAAATTGTCCTCGGAACCGATGGGAAGTTGCAGGGGAACTGCTTCTGAACCCAACATTTCCTTGACTTGTTTACATACTTTCAGGAAGTCTGCTCCTGAACGGTCCATTTTGTTGACGAAACCGATACGGGGAACCTTGTAGTTGTTAGCCAGACGCCAGTTGGTTTCTGACTGTGGTTCTACTCCATCCACGGCCGAGAACAAAAATACCAGTCCGTCCAATACACGCAGGGAGCGGTTTACCTCTACGGTAAAATCCACGTGTCCCGGAGTATCGATGACGTTCACCTGATATTTATCGCCCCGGTAGTTCCAGAATACGGTAACTGCTGAGGATGTGATGGTAATACCACGTTCCTGCTCCTGTGCCATCCAGTCTGTAGTGGCAGAACCTTCGTGGGTTTCACCCAATTTGTGGTTTACCCCAGAATAGAACAGAATACGTTCGGTTGTTGTTGTTTTTCCGGCATCGATGTGAGCAGCGATACCAATATTTCTTACAAATTTTAAGTCTTTTGCCATTGTTTTATGAACAATATTCGTTTAGAATCTAAAATGGGAGAAAGCCTTGTTGGCTTCAGCCATTTTGTGCGTATCTTCTTTTTTCTTCACTGCAGCACCTTCGCCTTTGGAAGCGGAAATGATTTCAGCAGCCAATTTTTCGTGCATGGTTTTTTCACCACGTCTGCGTGCATAGCTAATCAACCATTTCATGCCCAGGGCTATTTTACGCTCCGGACGAACTTCGGTCGGGACCTGGAAGTTTGCACCACCTACACGGCGGGATTTTACTTCTACAGCAGGCATTACATTGTTCAACGCTTTTTTCCATGTTTCCAATCCGTTTTCACTGGTTTTTTTCTCTACCAGTTCAACTGCATCGTAGAAAATAGCATATGCGATCGATTTCTTTCCATCGACCATCATGTTATTTACAAACCGGGTCACCTGAGTTTCATTAAACTTAGGATCCGGCAGAATGATTCTTTTCTTTGGTTTTGATTTTCTCATCTTACTTTCCTCCGTTTAATTATTTTTTACCCTTTGCTGGTGCTGCTGCCTGTCCCGGTTTAGGACGCTTGGTACCATATTTTGAACGGCGTTGGTTACGGCCGGCTACACCGGAAGTATCCAATGCACCACGGACGATGTGATAACGAACACCTGGTAAGTCTTTTACACGACCTCCACGTACCAATACGATGGAGTGTTCCTGCAAGTTGTGGCCTTCTCCAGGGATATAGGCGTTGACCTCTTTTCCGTTGGAAAGTCTGACACGTGCCACCTTACGCATGGCTGAGTTTGGTTTTTTAGGGGTAGTGGTATATACACGTGTACATACTCCTCTTCGCTGTGGACAGTTGTCCAACGCTGGGGATTTACTCTTATCCACCAGAGCTACTCTACCTTTTCTAACTAATTGTTGAATAGTAGGCATTTACAGTTTTTAAATTAAAATTATTTATCCTAAACCTATTTAAGGACGGCAAAGATAGGTACTTTATTTTTGATAATCAAGGCATTCTTGAAAAAATATCCCAAGGTATTCTTGAAAAAATGTCCTGTGGATTTGGCGGGTGCCTCAATCCCTGTAGAAAAATACCGGACGGTGGATATGGTGAGCAAAACTTTTGACCAGGCTTTTCGAAAAAATTCGTTTAAAAAAGCCTTTTGAGTTGTAGTGTACCAGCAGGACCTCCAATTGATCTTCCTCTGCCATGTCATGAATGCAGTCCGGTAAGCTCTCATCCACATCCAGGCGGGGAGAAACTGAGCTGATTTTCCATCGCAAATCCCTCCACCCCGTTTTATCTTCCAGATGCTCTTTCCATGACAGTAATTGGGATTCCTCTTCAGGGCGGTTTTTTTCCAGTACATGAAGAAGGGTGATTTGAATTTTTTGTCCAAAAATTTCTGAGAAGGACTTCAACAGGGGGATATCAGTTTTTTTGAAGTTGGTGAGCAAACCCGCCCTGCTCATTGTAAAACGGTCGAACTCTTCGGGAATAGCCAGTACTGGGATAGGGGATTTGAGAATCGTGTTAAAGGTGTTACTGCCGAGCAAACGATCTCTCATACCTGTAGAACCTTTGGTCCCCATTACGATCAAGAGGTAATTGGATTTGCCGGAAATACTGGTCAGCACCTCACTAAGGTTGTTTCCTTCCAGACAATCTTTACTAAAATTGACTTCTGGATGGGCCGCCTGTTTCTCAGTGCGCAACAATTCCAGTTGCTGGAGCGCCTGGGTTTCGGCATGGTCCGTGATTTCTTTATTGAAGGTTTCGTCTCCAAACTTGGAAGTCAAGGCTTGAAAAGCGTGTATCAGGTGTATATCATATTGATATTCCTTTGCCATACCAATTGCATAATTCAAGGCAATATGGGCGTTTTCTGAAAAGTCCGTAGGTACTAAAATCGTTTTGTTCACAAATGCAAAGAATAAGGTTCCTGACACAAATATAGGTTAAATTTTTGTATATTAGTAGCATGTAGTTAGTGATTTAGGCTTGGTTTAGATTTTAAAAACATATGATTATGAATAGAGATAAAAAAAAGTACCGTATTATGACAATGCTGCTCAGCATTGTCTCGGTTTTAGTTTTCATGGCCACATGTACCAGTGACAAATATGGTTCTGGAGATGATATGGTGAATAAGGAAATTTCAGATGATGACCAGGAGTTGATTAAGCGTGCCAATTCATTTTTTGGCCCCCTGCCTTTACCCGATACTACTGGAGCGGAATTTTCAGCTATCAAGGTGCAATTGGGACGTATGTTGTTTTATGATGCCCGCTTGTCCAAGAGTAGTTTTATCAGCTGTAATAGTTGCCATAGTTTAGCGACTTTTGGAGTGGATAATTTGCCAACTTCGGTTGGCCATAACTGGCAATTGGGGGGACGAAATGCCCCTTCGGTAATCAATGCTGCCCTGCATACCACACAGTTTTGGGATGGAAGGGCTGCCGATGTGGAGGAACAGGCGACCATGCCGATTCTGAACCCGATCGAGATGGCGATCCCGCACGAGGAAATTTCAACGGACCGGATCACTTCGATCAAGGAATATGTGGAGCTGTTTTCACAGGCTTTCCCAGGGGAAGAAAACCCAATTACCCTGACCAATATCGGAAACGCTATTGGAGCTTTTGAAAGAATGCTAATTACGCCTTCACGTTTTGACGATTATATGAATGGGGATCCGGAGGCATTGAATGAGCAGGAAAAGCGTGGGCTGGTGGCCTTTCTGGCAGCTAATTGCCAAACTTGTCACATGACTCCATTATTGGGAGGGCATATTTATCAGAAGTTTGGTGTGATGCAGGATTACTGGGAATTGACAGGAAGCGAAATCCCGGACCTGGGAAGGGGAGAAGTGACAAAGGATCCTAACCAGAATTACTTTTTCAAGGTACCGGGTCTTCGGAATATTGACCGAACTTATCCATATTTTCACGATGGAAGTATTTGGTCACTGCGGGATGCGGTGTCTATCATGAATGAATTGCAGTTTGGAAAGAAACTGGGCGATCAGGAGCTGGATGATATTGTAGCATTTCTTGGTTCCCTGACTGGGGAATTGCCGGAATCTGCACGGGTGGTGCCGATTTTACCTCCTTCCAGCGCGACTACCTCCCGTCCGGACCTGAATTGAGGGTCTGGGACCTGAATTGATGGTCTGAACGCTTAATTGAATAAGCCGGAAATCGGGTAAGCTATATACGGCAAGTTATATAAAAAAGGCGGGTGTTCCATCATTCAGGACACCCGCCTTTTTTATAAATGGATCACTTTCCCTGTATTACAAATGGATTACTTCTCCGTAAGCATCGGCTGCGGCTTCCATTATGGCTTCACTCATGGTCGGATGCGGATGTACGGCTTTGATAATCTCATGACCCGTGGTTTCCAGTTTCCGGGCTACCACGATTTCTGCGATCATTTCAGTGACGTTGGCTCCGATCATATGCGCACCCAATAACTCACCGTATTTGGCATCAAAAATCATTTTTACAAAGCCGTCCTTGGCGCCTGCAGCGCTTGCCTTGCCAGAAGCGGAGAAGGGAAACTTACCAACTTTGATTGCATATCCT
>DATGNG010000111.1:0-2802 GCA_035306865.1 Sphingobacteriaceae bacterium | reverse complement strand
GTACGATTACTGGAAAGAGAAAACCCGCTGCAATATACAGCGGGCTTTATTGATTCAATAAGAAATGGCACCATATAATCCTGCGGACCATAGGCCAAACTATTTTGGAATTACCTTGATATTTCCAGAATTTCAAGTTCAATCTCGCCAGCAGGCACCTGAATAGTGGCCCTATCACCTTTGGATTTTCCCAGCAGACCCTGGGCAATAGGCGATTTTACAGAAATCTTGCCAGCTTTGAGATCAGCTTCTGTTTCTGAAACCAGTTGATAGGTCATAACACTTCCGCTTTTTACGTTTTTTAGTTTTACAATTGAAAGAGCAAGGACTTTGGAAGTGTCCAGCTTGGATTCATCGATCACCCTTGCGCTTGCAAGTGTATTTTCCAACTTGGCAATCTTTGCCTCATGCAATCCCTGTGCTTCTTTAGCCGCATCGTATTCGGCATTCTCCGAAAGGTCGCCTTTGTCCCTCGCTTCAGCAATAGCTTTAGCAATAGCTGCCCTGCCTCCAGTTTTAAGTTGCTGAAGCTCTTCTTTCAATTTATCCAAACCCTCCTGGGTATAATAAGTTACCTCTGCCATTATGCAAATGTTTTAATTAATAACGATCTATAATCATGTTGAATTAATGACTTTTTTACAAAAAAGTCAAAAAAAGAAACAAGACCACTCCATCCTCATCGGTGAGTGGCCTTGCCCATATCTACGAAGGTAGAAAATGATTTTGATTAATACAAATTAATCCTCACTATCTACAAACTTGTATCCCATTCCCCTGACTGTCTGCAAGTAATGGGGCTTATCAGGATTCAATTCTATTTTTTTCCTCAAGCGTACAATATGCATATCCAGCGTACGGGTATTGACATTTGAGCTGTATCCCCAGACCACTTGCATCAGCTCGTCACGACTGATCACCCGGCCTTTGTTCTGAAGAAAATACAGAAGAATACGATTTTCGAGTATGGTCAATTCAATTTTCTTACCCCCACGTACCAGGGAATGTATATTGGGATGATGTTCGGTATCACCAAAGGTATAAAGTTCGGCACTATGCTTATTTACAAAATACTTGATCTTATTTTCGATCATAGCCACCAACACATCCATATTGAATGGTTTGGTTAAATAATCCGATACACCAAAACTATAGGCTTCGATCTTATCTACATCCTGGGATTTTGCCGTAAGCATAATGATCAATCCATCGTACCCGTTCTCTTTCCGCAAAATATCACAGATTTCGGGACCCTGTTTGCCTGGAAGCATCCAATCCAGCAGGACGATATCAGGTTTGCTTTCCATGACCAAACGTACTGCATCATCACCATTTCCTGTCTGGACAACAAGATAACCTTCTGATTCCAAACGATGCGCTATCAGAAAACGAAGATTCTCATCATCTTCTACAACTGCAATTTTAATATTCTTATACATAATTATCGAATATAATAAACTCCAAATATCTGTTTACTCTTTTGGCAAATTGATAGTAAATACTGTACCTTTTCCAACTTCACTTTCGGCATGAATAGCGCCTCCCATAAAGTTTACCAATTCCCTGCAAAATGCAAGCCCCAGCCCCACACTTCCCTGCTGATTATACTGACTCTCAACTCTGTAAAATTTCTTGAACACATGTTCGAGTTCATTTTTTTCAATTCCAATGCCTCGATCTGCAAAAGTCATAATTACCGATTTCTTTTGTTCAAAAATATGAATTTTCAAATACCTTTCCTCAGGTCTGGAATACTTATATGCATTATCTATCAGATTTTGAAACACACTCCCCAACAATATGGGATCTGTATAAAACAAATCGTTTACTTCCACCTCACATTCCAAATGAATATCTTTATATTTCAGATTGGTAGCCGCTACAATATTATCACAAAATTCATGTAAATCAACGTTTTCTTTCTTTAATTTGAATGATTTATTTTCAATTTGAGTAAATGACAAAAGTGTATTCATCAAATTATTCAACTTGTCTGACTCCTGATCGAGTATTTTTCCGTACATGTGCCGCTCTTTGTCGGATAATTCCTTCGCACTGCTGATATTGTTCCCAGCAATCTTGATGACACTTACCGGAGTTTTAAACTCATGGGTCAAATTGTTGATAAAATCATACTGCAATTTGTACATCCGTTGATTGATGAATAGATTGCGATAAATCAGATACGCAAACATAATCAAAAACAGGTAGATAAGCAAGATTCCTCCCATAATCGGGTAAAGTCTTCCATTGATTTCGGATGCAAGAAAGGCTCGGCTGGAGCTGAGCAACAATTTGTGGTCTGCCATGGCCCCGGGCATAGGAGTCTCGGTTACCAGAAGGTCCGAACTCACATTAATATTATCATATACCAATGGTACAATTTCAACATGCTGATATAATTCGGGAACAGGGTTGGACAATTCGAGTTTATTGGGATTGATAATAAAGGTAAACATATCCTGTTCATAGGAGGTTTGGAGAACCTGCTTATTGTCCATCAAATCCTTAAAAGTTCTAAGGTCTTCATTGCGCGGAATATTCATATAAGAAATCTTTCCCGGTGTGACCGAGTAAAACACACGGAAAACCTCATCGCCATAGACTACCCTGTTGGTATCAACCCGCTCAAGAAAAGACGAAAACTTGAAAGCCATATTATTAAAGTCATCCAAATCAATGGAAGTGTGCTTTCTACGCTGGTGGTCAAATTGGAGCTTGATATCTTTTATCTCTTTCCTATCCTCCCGAAGGCTGTACTCATAGATTCCAATAGGATAAATCACCATATTATTGGCGATA
>DATGNG010000110.1:0-5449 GCA_035306865.1 Sphingobacteriaceae bacterium | reverse complement strand
AATACCAGTCCCCTACCGAAATCACAATTTTATAAATATCATAACGCTGATGATTGAGTTGGGAAAAGACAAAATCGGCACTTTTGAAGGAAATTTCTGCTTCATCGGTATAACCACCGGTAATTAATGCTATTTTTGCTTTCATATTGAAGTCTGATTAAGGTTGACAAATATAAGGATTGGATGATTATGAAAAAATTCCTGGAATATTTACGGACAAATACTTTTAGACGAAATCTGATCGCTGCCCTGATTAGTGTATCGGCATTGATTATTATTGTATTTTTTAGCCTGCGTTTTTATACACGGCACAATCAGACCATTCCGGTCCCGGATCTGAAAGGCCTCCTCATCGACGATGCCGTCCGCATACTGAAAGCACAATCTTTTGATTATGACCTGGATTCGGTATATCAGGTAGATGCCCAGCCCGGATTGGTCATCGATCAGGATCCCGACCCCCAAACCGCAGTAAAAAAATCAAGGACCCTTTACCTGACTATCATTACAAGGTCTGCTCCCGAAGTAGCCTTCCCGGAATTGATTGAAAAAACGCTGATTGAATCCCGCGCTATTCTTAATAGTTATGGGCTGAAATTGGGAGACACCATTTACCGGGCTGATATTGCGCGGGATGTGGTGCTTGACGTACTATTCGGTGGTCAACCCATGCAACCGGGTCGTATGATTCCCAAAGGCTCAACCATTGATCTCGTGCTTGGAAATGGGCAAGGAGGCAACCAGGTGGAAGTGCCGGACCTTACCGGCCTGACCTTGATGGAGGTTCGCTTTGCCCTGCAGGGTTCTTCCCTGAATTTAGGCAATATTCGTTATCAGGGCATGGTGACGGACAGCCTTTCCGCTACCGTCTTTAGTCAATCCCCGGCATCCGGCCAGGCCCTGATCGCTGTAGGAACACCTATCGACATTTACTTATCCAACAATTAGCCCCCTGAACCGAAAAGTGAATAGTATTATAATATGGGAAATAAAGATATAAAGAAACGTTTTCCACTTCGTATAGTCCTCATAGTACTGACCATAGCTGTTATAATAGGTGGCTACGTGTCATTCCGTCTATATGCTGCGTTTTTCAGTGGTAATGTGACTGACAGGTACGATTACTTATATGTAAGAACGGGATGGACTTTTGAGGATGTATTCAACGAAATTTCGGAAAAAGAAATGGTGAAGAACACCAAAACATTCCGCTGGGCGGCAGAAAAAATGGATTATCCTAATCGTGTAAAAGCGGGTAAATTCCGTTTAGAACCGGATATGAACAACCGTACCCTGATCAACAAACTGGGCGGAGGTTTGCAGGAGCCGGTGCGGATAAGATTTGAGCATCTCCGACTAAAAGAAGAGTTGGCCGGACTGATTGCCGCCCAACTCGAAGCGGATTCGACCGCACTTTCTACTATATTGAACAACGCAACAGTGGCGGACCAATATGGGTTCACAGCTGTGAATTTTTTCACCATGTTCATTCCCAATACCTACGAATTTTATTGGAATACATCAGCGGAGCAGTTTGTAGAGCGCATGGCACGGGAATACAATCGTTTTTGGAATGAAGATAGATTGGCCAAAGCAAAAGATTTGGAAATGACTCCTCAAGAGGTCAGTGTCCTTGCTTCCATAGTCAAAGGAGAAGCTATGCATACGAGTGAAATGCCTACCATTGCTGGCCTGTATATCAATCGATTGCGCAGAGGAATGAGGCTGCAGGCGGACCCTACCGTAATCTTTGCCAACAATGACTTTACGATCCGAAGGGTATTATATGCACACCTGACCAAGGATTCTCCGTACAACACTTATCTCTACGGTGGTCTGCCCCCGGGGCCGATCAATCTGCCCAGCATCGCTTCCATAGATGCAGTGCTCGATTATGAAAAGCACAAATACATTTTCATGTGTGCAAAAGAAGATTTCTCGGGATACCATAGCTTTGCAGTCACACAGGCCGAACATAATATCAATGCCAGACGTTTTCAACGGGCACTCAACGAACGAAATATCAAAAGATAATGTTTAGTTTCGAGACAAAATTAAGAGTACGATATGCCGAAACAGACCAGATGGGTTATGTTTATTATGGTAATTATGCAACTTATTATGAGGTGGCCCGGGTGGAAATGTTGAGGAGTCTGGGCACATCTTACAGAGCAATGGAAGAAAATGGGATCATGATGCCAGTAACCGAACTCTCCGTAAAGTATCTCAAACCTATCCGCTATGATGAGGAAATCACCATCCGTATCTGCATCAGGGAATTGCCGGCGGTCAGGATCAGGTTTGAATATGAATTGTATGATGAAAGTGGCAGCCTGGCCAATTCGGGGGAAACAACGCTGGTGTTTGTGGATATGAAGCGCAACCGGCCCTGCAAAGCTCCTGAAGCTTTTATTGCCGCCCTCTCCCCATTTTTTAACTAACGAAATATAAGATATGGCGTGGCTCCACCGGCATTTAGGCAAATTTAGGTTTTATCAATTGTTCATTGAATGGACAAAGATCATTGTTTTGCCCGGTTTTGGCTCCTTACCCCTCTATACGGTGGCCATCTTTTTCTTTCAGGAAATTGCGCGCGAATCCATTCTGAACAAAGCTTCCTCCCTGGCCTACAGCTTTATGCTGGCAATTTTTCCGGGGATCATTTTTCTTTTCACACTCATCCCCTATATCCCCATTGAAAATTTTCAGGAACAATTGCTGGATTTTATGGAGGTAATCATGCCGGACAACGCCTATCTTACCGTGGAGTCCACACTACTGGATATTGTCAAGAACCAAAACAGTGGGTTGCTATCTGTAGGTTTTATTTTGGCTTCGTTTTTTTCCACCAACGGAATGAGTGCGCTCATGTTGTCTTTCAACAAATCTTCCCTTATTGTAGAATCCAGAAGTTGGGGCAAACAGCGGTTGGTAGCTTTTGGCTTAACCCTAATGCTGGTTTTGGCCCTAACCATCGGCATGGCTGTATTTACTATGGCCGGATATGTACTCAACTACCTTGAAAATGCATTTGACGTAAAAGCCTCGTTTTGGAATCTACTGATCCGGATCTCCCGGTGGGTGGTTTTATTTGGAATCTATTTTCTGACGGTCAGCATCCTATATAAATTTGGCCCCGCCTCCACTAAAAAATGGAAATTCTTTAGCCCCGGTGCGACCTTGGCCACCATCCTTGCCATCCTAACCCTATCGGCATTTGCCTATTACATTAATAATTTTGGAGCATACAATAAATTATACGGATCAATAGGAACGTTGATTGTCATCATGGTCTGGCTCTACCTCAATTCCCTGATTCTACTGGTGGGTTTTGAATTAAATGCCAGCATCGCCCTTTCCAAACAAAGCATCAAAATCGTCCGACCAAGAAAATTTAACGTATTCAAACGTGAAGAAAATAAAGACTCAAACCCGTAGCCATGTTTTCACAAATCGTTCTGTTTTATACAGAAATCTGCTACTTGCCGGTGTAATCGGTTTGTTTCTGTACATTATTGTCGTTTCATTTTTCCAATACAGGGAATATCGGCAGATTGAAAGTAAGCTGCACCATACGTATGACCGACCGATTTCGGATGCAATCGCCAATACGGAGTATCTGTATAAGCTTTTCGGAGAAACTGACATGGTTTTCCGGATGTTTACCCTGGAGTTTGATGATGGTTCGTATCTGTTGTACAGAAACAAGCTGGATAGTATCGGATTGTTTATTGATTCTCTTTCAACCATACAGATCGAAGGAAACCCCTTGATGTCGGACGCAGATAGTAATTTCGGACTGAGAAATCGGTATGCCACTGAATTTGCCGTATTGCGTAAAACACTGGATGAACTGATTTTTAACAACGAAAGTGAAGATAATCCGATCACATCTGTGAGGCAGACCGGGAGCAGAGGACAAACAATCAATCCGGACACGATGCGCAGCAGGCAAACCCAGGATGTGATAGACCCAGCCGCCACCGATACGGTTGTCCGGAGGCGGGAAAGTTTGTTCCGGCGGATTTTTCAGGCGAAAAATGACACTATTGTCATCAATAATGAGCGGAGAAACCAACTGGAGACAGAGCGGATGGAAATTACTCAGGGGAGCGTGGCCGGGGATGCCCTGCCGATGACTGGCATGGGAGCCGGGAATATGCAGGCAATCCAATCAACCTTCAGGCAGTTGCAGGAGAAGGAGAAGCAACTGATACTGACCAATTATGACCTGCTTGACCAGCTAAAAAGCGGGATCGATGCATTGAGATTGCTGGAACTGGCCAGTATTCGGCAGGCAGAATCGGCAGATTTCAACACTTATCAGGCAAACTTCAGGGTATTTAGAAATCAGTTGATATTTGCGTTGGCTCTGCTGTTCGTCCTGATCGTGCTGCTGATTTTTTACCAGAGGCGTGCCAGCAAATGGGAGCAGCAATTGGTGGAAGAGGTTGCTTATTCAAACCAGTTGGCCAGGGAAAAAACCCATGTATTGACAAAAGTCACCCATGAGGTGCGGACTCCGCTCAATGCATTGCTCAATATAGCAGATATATTGAAACAACAGGATGGCAACCCGATCGATCAGGAGCAATTGGACTTGACAAAATCTGCCTATTACAATATCAGTATGATCAATAGTACCATTACCGATATTCTGAATATAAGCAAACTGGAAGAGGATGAAGATAGTAAAGAGGCCGGACAGTCCATCAGTCTGGATTTTTTCTCTCCGGGAGAAATCCTGGACCAGGTCATTACATTGCACAAAAATCAATCTGTCCTGAAACAACAGGAGTTGATCTCAAAAAACACCCTTGACCCCAGGCTGCATGTTTACAGCGATCAGTACAGGGTGGGACAAATCTTATCAAACCTGATCAGTAATGCCATCAAGTACAGTGATCAGGGAGGAAAGATCACGATCACAACCTCAATATCCAAAGAGAAAAATCAGGAATTCCTGCGGATCGAAGTACAGGATATGGGTATCGGAATGAAAGATGAGCAACTGAGCCAGGTATTCAGAAAGTATTATACCGCCAGCCCGACCAAGGGCTTTGGTCTGGGTTTATATCTGGCAAAAAGATCGGTGGAAGAGCTGGGGGGTACTATAGGTGCAAAAAGCAAATTGGGAGAAGGTTCCACCTTCTATTTCACTGTACCTATTGATAAAACCGAAATGCGAAAATTAATGGAAGTAAGCAGTATGAGCATAGAATCCCTGGCTCTGCCGGACCAACTCAGTGTGCTGATCGTGGAGGATAACCCTATCAATCTCCTTTACATGAAAAAGATCCTCAAAAAAGGGGGCTTGACTATATATGAAGCGATGAATGTGCGATCGGCCCAGGAAATCCTGTCCAGGGAACAGGTCGATATGGTCATTACCGATGTTCATTTACCGGAACTAAGCGGCTGGGACCTGCTCCGGTACATCCGGTCGTCA
>DATGNG010000109.1:0-4960 GCA_035306865.1 Sphingobacteriaceae bacterium | reverse complement strand
GGAGAGGGCGGTATCCATTACTCCATCAATCATAAATATACAGACGGAAAATACATAGGGGCAAAGAATATCGAATTTCATGAGCATATTGATATTCCCCACGCCGCACCCGCGGGTTCTTACCACCTGCATTTTATAGTGACCGACATGAGGGGGCAGAGCACCGAAGCCGATGCGGACCTGACCATCAATCACGACCACTAAACCTGGATCACTTTCCTTTTTATCTGAGAAATGAATGGTTTTCTTGAATTGGCGTTTTCGCTGACACACAAATCCCCAAATTTGCATGAATTTGGGGATTTGTTACTTTGCAAAATTCAAATATTAAAAAACACTAATATTTAACCTGCACATACATAGCTACTAAAAAAGTGACCCCGCTGAGGCTCGAACTCAGGACCCACAGATTAAGAGTCTGTTGCTCTACCAACTGAGCTACGGAGTCAATGTGACAGGAGTCAATGTGACAGGAGTCAATGTGACAAAATTAGTGAAAAATTAAAAACATTCGTTTTTTTAATTACATTTGTTTGTATAACCAAATCTTAACCTTAAATAATTTATGGAAGCGAGTTTTCTTTCTACCGTTTTGCTGCCCCTGGCGTTGGCAGTGATCATGTTGGGTCTCGGTCTTTCGTTGACACCCAGCGATTTTTCACGGATTTTTCAACGTCCAAAGGCCATGTTTGTGGGCTCTTTCACCCAATTGGTATTGTTGCCCGTCCTTGGTTTTGGAGTGGCAGCCCTCATGCTTGCCGACTCTCCGGAGCTGGCAGTGGGCCTGATTATCCTGGCCATGTGTCCGGGTGGTCCTACATCTAATTTGATTGTGCATTTGGCAGATGGGGATACGGCCCTTTGCCTTTCCCTGACAGCCATTTCCAGTATTGTAAAAATATTTACCATTCCGGTGATGGTGAATATTGCTATTCAGCAGTATATGGGTGAAACGCAACCCCTGCAACTGGAAGTAGTTTCCTCTATTATCAAAATATTTACCATTACTATTATTCCGGCGTCAATTGGGATGCTGATCAAGGCCAAATGGAACAAATTTGCTCAGGCAGCTCAGAAGCCCGTGAAATTGTTGTCTGCAATCTTTCTTGTATTGGTGATTGTGGGTACGGTTTATCAGGAGAGAGAAGGAATTGTGGGATTCTTTAAAATTGCCGGACCTGCTGCGCTGGTGCTCAATATGGCAGGCATGACTTTAGGGTATTTTATTCCCCAGTTGCTCAACCTGAATCTCAGCCAACGTGTGACCATCAGTATCGAAACCAGTGTTCAAAATGGGACTTTGGCCATTGCTATTGCCAGCAGTCCATTGATGCTCAATAATTCGACTATGGCCATTCCAGCGGCTGTTTACAGTCTGATCATGTTTTTAACCGCAGGGATTTTTGTGGCAATCATCAAGAATAGGGCAAAAACAGCGGAAGCTAAAGCTTAATCTAAAACCTGATATGAGGCTTAAAGCTTAGTCTGAAGCTTTAAGCCTCCTGTTCGCTTGCGAGTCGCTCCAGCAGATCGACCAATCGGTTGGAATAGCCAAATTCATTGTCGTACCAACCTACGACTTTGACAAGCCCCCCTACGACAGAAGTGAGTAGGGAATCAAACACACATGAATACGGGCTGTTGATAATATCCACAGATACAATAGGATCCTCTGTGTAATTTAAGATTCCCTTTAGTTGATTGTGTGAAGCTTCCCTGAATACCCTGTTGATTTCACCAACTGTGGGCTGGGTTTTCAGGGTGCAGGTAAAATCGGTTAGTGAACCGTTTAGCACCGGCACCCGGATACCCGCTCCCCCAAGTCGGCCTTCCAGATGGGGGAATACGCTGGTGATGGCTTTCGCTGCTCCGGTAGTGGTAGGAATAATAGATGCAGATGCCGCTCTCGCCCTTCGGAGATCCCGGTGAGGGGCATCATGCAGATTCTGATCGCCGGTCATGCTATGAACAGTGGTAATATAACCATCGAGGATCCCCCAGTTTTCGTCCAGGATCCGGACCATTGGTGCCACATTGTTGGTCGTACAGGAAGCGTTAGAAAAAATCTCTGTGTTCCGAAGATCAACCTGTTCTTCATTGACCCCCAAAACCACGGTTGGGATATCCCGGTCGGGGGAGGGGGCTGACAACAGGACTTGCTTTGCACCTGCACGCAAATGCCGGCTTGCTTTTTCCCTGGTCAGAAACCGTCCGGTGGATTCGACCACCACATCCACTTTCAATTGTTTCCATGGTAACTCTCTTGGATCCTCCTCCGAAAAAGTCGGTATCACATGATCATCGATCAGCAATTTACTCCCCGAATGGGTCACTTTACCCGGATATGGGCCGTGCACCGAATCGTATTTAAATAGGTGGGCAAGCGTGGCAGGATCACCAATATCATTGATCGCTACGATCTGAATGTTTTGATGCTTCCTTGCCAGAATATTTCGAAGAGTATTGCGTCCAATACGACCAAAACCGTTGATTACAACATTAATCATGTTCACTTAATTTTGCTAAACTTAGACAAATTTCCCGTATATTTACGGAAAGGACAAATTTACAATAGAATAATTCCAAAGTCTAAAATGAGAACGATTATAATTGCCAGTGATTTTACAAATATTGCAGATGATGCTACTGCTTACGCCATGGAAGCCGCCAAAGTTATAAATGCTCAGGTGGTGCTGTTCCACTTGCATGTGATGTCGGTACATGTTGCCAATGCGCGTTTATCTCCGGCATCATTGCAGGCCAGTCTGGATCAGAATCGTGAAATGGTAGAAAGGAAAGCAAAACAACTGGAAGATCAATTTGGGGTATCTGTATCGGTTGAATGGCGGATGGGAGATTTCTATTCGGAATTGAGGGATGTGATTGATTTGCATGATGCGGACCTGGTGGTCATGGGAATGGCCCAAAAGTCTATTGAACAGGATCTGATGGGCAATACTACCACTGCGGCAATCAATAAATTGAAATTTCCGGTACTCGCCATTCCGAAAGGGGCCAAATTTAATGGAATCAAAAAAATCATGTTTGCCTGCGATATTGACCGGGGCATCCATGCCTTTGTATTAAAACGGGTACGTACCGTGGCGATGCTTTTCGATGCGGAAGTGGAAATTTTTCATGTGACAGAGAAACTGGAAAAAATAGCCGAAAAGGGCCAATTGCCAGATCATGTGGCAAAATCATTCGGGGACAGCTTAGCCGGCATCCGGTACCTGTATAAAAATGTCTCCTCCAATGCCGTGGTTCAGGAAATTGAGAATGAGATTAATAGGAGTGGGGCGGATTTGCTGGTCATGGTGCCTTACCGTTATGGATTCTGCGGTACACTCGTTCATAAAAGCAAAACCCGCGCTATGGCTTCGGGCATCTCTCCTCCATTACTTTCAATTCCAATATGAAAAATATTCCGACTATTTTAATGATTCGTCCGGTACGTTTCGCATACAATGCGGAGACTGCCATCAATAATGCATTCCAAAATGACCCGGAATACGCCCATCAAAGTGATAATGTGCAGATTCAGGAAAGGGCCAGAGCAGAATTTGATGGTTTTGTGGAAAAATTGAGAGCGGTGGATATTCCGGTAATGGTAGTGGAGGATTCAGAAGAGCCCCACACTCCGGACAGTATTTTCCCCAATAACTGGATTACTACGCATTCGGATGGTACCATGGTGCTATATCCCATGTTTGCCGAAAACCGTCGTTTGGAACGAAAAGATTCTGTAATAGAATTGATCCACTACACATTTCGAACCGGAAAACTGATTGATCTGACAGAACATGAGGGTTCAGACCGCTTTCTGGAAGGAACGGGAAGTTTTATTCTGGATCGCGACAATAAAATTGCCTATGCATGCCTTTCTCCACGCACTGACGAAGGGCTTTTTAGAAAGCTCTGTGCGCAACTGGAATATAAAGCAGTGGTTTTCCATGCCTATGATGATGAAGGAACAGCAATTTACCATACCAATGTAATGATGTGTGTGGCCGACCGATATGCCATTATCAATCTGGACTGCATTCCTCCGGAAGAGCGGGAAATGGTTCGGGAGGAACTCACTGGTTCGGGAAAAAAAGTTATTACAATTACCCAGGATCAAATGGCCAGGTTTGCGGGCAATATGTTACAGGTATTTAGCCGTCAGGGTAATTCCTATTTGGTCATGTCCAGCCAGGCTTATCATAGCCTCGATACCGATCAGGTAAAAGCAATCGAGGAAATGGATAAAATACTCCATTCTCCATTGGATACGATCGAAAGCAATGGGGGAGGAAGTGCGAGGTGTATGATGGCAGAAGTTTATCTTGAGGCAAGGTAATAGGTTATGGCCAAAGGAATTATTTATGGCCAATATAATAATTTGTGGTGCGAAAAGTCAGCTTTTTTAATATCAGGGCGTACGGTTTGCTGGTCAATCCGGAAAATCAGGTGCTGTTGAGCGATGAACGGGAGTATGGGCAGGAATTCACCAAGTTTCCCGGTGGCGGGGTTGAATTGGGAGAAGGTGTTGAAGATGCATTAATTCGGGAATTTGAGGAGGAATGCGGCATATCTGTTCGTATTGTCCGACACGTTCACACGACCCAGCATTTGGTCCTGTCCTCATTCAATGATAGTCAGGTGATCGCAATCTACTATCTGGTTGAGGCCACGCCGGGTGATCTGAAAAAAATATCTTTAGATGCTCTTCCTGACCATGGAGAACCGGTACAAGCCTTTCGATGGCTTCCCGTAAAGGATTTTAATATTCAGGAATTGACATTCGAAATTGACCGGGTTGGCTGGCAACATTTTGTCACCAGCCAACCGTAATCTTTATTTTCAAATTCCCTTAGTCCTCAGCCCTTAACCCTTATAGCGGAACCATTTGACCAGTTCCTTGTAGCTGGCTTTTTTACCATACATCAGAATGCCCACACGGTAAATCCGGGCTGCG
>DATGNG010000108.1:0-3024 GCA_035306865.1 Sphingobacteriaceae bacterium | reverse complement strand
CCGGAGACTTATCGGTTTGGAAAGGTATCGCCCAGGACGCCATAATCATGAATCTGGATGACTTACTTTGTGTGGGTGCGGTGGACAACATCTTATTGTCTTCGACTATTGGGCGCAATAAAAATCTGGTGCCCGGCGAGGTGATCGCTGCCATAATCAATGGCACAGAAGAAATATTGGCGGAATTAAGAACTTTGGGAATTGGCATCTATTCTACTGGTGGAGAGACTGCTGATGTGGGCGACCTCGTGCGCACCATTATTGTAGATAGCACAGTGACCTGCCGGATGAAACGCGAAGACGTTATATCCAATGACCGCATTCAGGCAGGCGATGTGATCGTGGGGCTGGCTTCATCCGGGCAGGCCCGGTATGAAAGCGAATACAACGGAGGAATGGGTTCCAATGGACTGACTTCCGCCCGTCACGATGTATTCAACAAAACGATTGCCAGCAGATTCCCGGAAACTTATGATCCGTCTGTTCCCGAAGAGCTGGTGTTCGCAGGCAGCAGGGCATTGACCGATCCGATTCCCGTTGGGGATGGAAAAACGGTAAGCGCTGGAAAACTGGTACTTTCTCCCACACGCACTTATGCCCCCATCATAAAAGATATCCTGGAGAAATACCGCCCTGAAATACATGGAATGGTACATTGCAGTGGCGGAGCGCAGACCAAAGTATTGCACTTTATCGATAATCTGCATGTCATAAAGGACAATTTGTTCCCCATTCCCCCATTATTCAAACTGATCCAGGAAGAGTCTGGCACTGATTGGGAGGAAATGTACAAAGTGTTCAATATGGGTCACCGGATGGAATTATATGTGCCGGAAACCATCGCTTATGACCTGATCCGGGTCTCCGAATCCTTCGGGGTGGCAGCTCAGGTGGTAGGCCGTGTAGAAACCGCTCCTACAAAAAAAGTTACAATCCGCTCCGAATTTGGCGAGTTTACTTATGAGTAAGTGGGATTTTTCCAGAAAATTGTATATTTACATCCATTAATCTTTATAAACACCCTGTAATGAGTTTTCTTTCCGCTATTTTCTGGGATACCAACCCAATCTTCTTTTCAATATTGGGTTACGAACTGCATTATTACACCCTCTGCTTTATGCTGGGTTTTATAGTCAGTTATATTGTCATGCTCAAAGTTTTCAACCGGGAGAAAATTTCACAGGAGCTGTTGGACCAATTGAGCATTTATATCTTTGTTGGGACACTATTGGGGGCAAGGCTGGGACATTGTCTGTTTTATGAATTTGATTACTACAAAGACCATTTGCTGGAAATGATCCTTCCCATCCGTTTCGAGGATGGGCAGATAAAATTGACCGGATTTCATGGTTTGGCCAGTCACGGTGGCGGAATAGGTATTTTTACGGGTTTATATCTGTTTTGTAGGAAAACCAAAATGGATTTTATCTGGTTAGCTGACCGTTTGGTGATTGTCGTTGCTGCGGCAGGAGCTTTGGTGAGATTGGGTAATTTTTTCAATTCCGAAATTATTGGCCTTCCCTCCAACCTCCCCTGGGCGGTGATTTTTGCACATGTAGATGATGTTGCACGGCACCCTGCCCAACTTTATGAGTCCATTGCCTATTTTGGAATATTTATTTTCCTTTGGGTCTATTACAAACGGGCTGCCTTCCTCAAAAGAGGTTGGATGCTTGGCATTTTCCTGATTCTATTGTTTACCATTCGCTTTTTGGTGGAATTCATAAAAGAAAACCAGGAAGCTTTTGAGGATGGAATGACCCTGAATATGGGTCAATGGCTCAGCATTCCCTTTATACTCGTTGGGTTTTATCTGGTACTTCGGAAAAACAAGAAAATAGATCCTATTCCGGCAAATACCGGAAAGGGCAAACGAAAGTAAGGCTATCAGTTCCCGATCAAGGCCAAAACTGCCAAACGATAACTTTCCAAACCGAATCCACTGATGACTCCTTTGCAGTTTGCAGCCATGTAAGAATGCTGTCTGAAGGATTCGCGGGCATGGACATTGGAGATATGGACTTCGATCACCGGAGTCTGGATGGCAGCTATCGCATCGGCAATGGCCAATGAAGTATGGGTAAAGGCACCAGCATTCATGACAATCCCCTTATAACCTTCAAAGCCTACCTCATGAAGCTTGTCAATCAATACCCCCTCATGGTTGCTCTGAAAATATTCCAGCGTCAATTCCGGAAAGCTGCTTTGCAGGTTTTTTAGGTAGTTTTCAAAGGATTGGCCCCCATAAATGGCAGGTTCCCTCAGCCCAAGGAGGTTGAGATTGGGACCGTTAATGATGATTATTTTGTCCATGACCGCCAAATTGCGAAATAATTATGATATTTTTAGCATCGTAAAAATAAATTAGCAGAAGCTGAAACAACAAAATCCAATCAAAAGATGGGACCCATAGGCATATTCGATTCGGGGTTTGGTGGATTGACGGTATTCCGGGCAATTGAAAAGCGATTGCCAGAATACGATTACCTCTATCTGGGTGACAATGCACGGGTGCCTTATGGCAATAGGTCGCATGAGACGGTCTATGAATACACCAAAGAATGTGTGGAGATCCTGTTTGAGATGGGCTGTTCCCTGGTGGTGCTGGCCTGCAACACTGCTTCGGCAAAGGCGCTCCGCACCATTCAACAGGGTGACTTACCTCTTTATGAAGACATGAAAAGGGTATTGGGTGTGATCCGTCCCACAGCCGAAAGTGTGGGCCAGTTCAGCCAATCTGGAGAGATCGGTATTCTGGCCACCACAGGCACAGTGGTTTCCAATGCCTATCCCTTAGAGATAAACAAGTTCTTTCCAGACATCACTGTCTATCAGCAGGCCTGCCCGATGTGGGTACCCCTAATTGAAGCAGGTGATCTGGATTCTCCGGCCACCCATTATTATACCCGGCTTTACCTCAATGCGCTGCTTGCCCAATCACCACAGATTGACACGGTAGTAATGGCCTGCACCCATTATCCCCTGCTCGAAGATTTGATCCGTCAATACCTGCCAGCCAGCATT
>DATGNG010000107.1:0-9824 GCA_035306865.1 Sphingobacteriaceae bacterium | reverse complement strand
CCAAGAATTTCGGAAATTCCGGCCTTTTCCTGTCCTTCTTTTTTAACCGGAGGGGTTTTGGGCAGGAAGAATGAATGCAGTCCCTGGATCAATGAGGCAATTGCTGCCAACATAAAAGTGTTTCTGAGCAATCCATTTTCTCCCGAATCCCACATAAATAAATAACTGATTGCCAGACCGGCTACAATCCATCCAATGGTACCCCAGATACGAATCGCCGAAAATTGCTTTTCAGGATTTTGCATTTGCCGGAAAGAAACGGAATTGATCAGGGCCAGTGTTGGCATAAAGAGAATCATGTACGCAAGTACATAAGGATAAAACACTTGAATGTCCTGAGCCTGGTACATTTGGTACATCAAAACAGCTCCTATCAAATGTAAGGCTCCCAGAATACGCTCGGCATTGAAATAGCGATCCGCAATCAACCCAATAATAAATGGAGCAATAATGGCCCCCCATGATTGAGTAGAATAAACATTCGACATTTGAAGTCCTGATGCTTGAAGATCAAGTGTTAAAAAGGTCCCCAGTGTCACGAACCATGCGCCCCAAATAAAGAAATTGAGGAACATCATCAATGAAAGTTGAAACTTAATGGTTAAGTTCATAATTGGTTATAATTTTAGGCGAAGAAATTCAGAAACGAATATGCATTATATTTATTAAAATGCCAAGTAATCAATCCAAAAAGTTATCCACTCTTCTATAGGCTTCTATCAGTTTCAACTCTCCTTCTATTCCTGAAGTGGATTTCCCGTGTTCCATTCCAACTATACCCCTGTATCCTTTCTGAAATAAATGTTTAAATAAATTCAGATAATTGATCTCTCCGGTGGTAGGTTCGCGTCGTCCAGGGTTGTCTCCCACCTGAAAATAGGCAATCTCATCCCAGCAACGGTCAATATTATTGATCAGGTCACCCTCATTTCGTTGAAGATGATATGCATCATACAAAATTTTGCAGGACGGACTATTTACGGCTTTGCAGATCAAATAGGTCTGAGTGCTTGTTCTGAGAAAAAGATCCGGAGTATCACTTAAAGGTTCCAGCACCATGACAATGCCATGTGGCTCCAGGATCCCGGCACCCTTCTTCAGTGCTTCTATAACATTGGCGGTCTGCATATCCGTTGGAAGGCGACGGTGAAAATCGCCTGGGACGACTGTTGTATATTTGCCTCCGCTTCGTTTTGCCAATTCCACTGCTTCTTTACAGCCTTTGAGAAAAATGTCCACATGCTCCTGAATGCCGGCTGCCAGCGTGTTGGCTCCATTGCCCCCTTTATCCAACACAAAAACTCCCATTTCCATATTCAATTGAGCCAACAGCTCTCCGATCTTTGTCTGTTCTTCCCGTGAACGTTTGGAATAGCCATTGTCTTCTATAGCCCTGAATCCCTGATCATAGGCAAATTGAATTTGGTCCAGAAATGATTTTCCGGCATGGTTTTCAAACTGACCCTGATGGGGAGCGTACTTTAAGTTGAAGGGTTGGTTGGGACTGGTCTCCGATGGTTGGTTTGTTGTTGGATCGAGGGTGTTTCCCAAAACCTGATTACTAACAACTGCACCGGTCACAAGCAGGGATTGTTTGATAAATTGACTTCTATCCATAATTTTGGTTACTGGACTATGGAGCTAACTTAAATTCCGGCTGCCATATTCCGGGTTTAAATTACCTCATTATCCAATAAAATCAAAATTTAGAGCAGAAAATTATCCAAATTTTTCAGGGCGTGACACTGGAATAACTGATATATGGAATAGACCAACGAAAAAGACGGTCTTAGTTCTTTCTCTTGACTTCAACCTGTTCGTAGGCCTCAACGATATCCCCTACTTGAATGTCATTAAAATTATAAATGTTTAATCCACACTCATAGCCAGACGACACCTCTTTCACATCATCCTTAAAACGTTTCAACGAAGCCAGTTTACCAGTATGAATAACTACACCATCACGAATGACTCGGATATCGTGGTTTCTGTTGATTTTGCCATCAAGAACCATACATCCTGCAATGGTACCCACTTTGGTGATTTTGAAGGTCTCGCGGATTTCAACGTTCGCAACGATTTTCTCTTCGAATTTGGGTGCATGCATCCCTTCGATAGCAGATTTCAATTCCGAAATCGCATCATAGATGATGGAGTACAGGCGAATATCAATCTGTTCTTGTTCCGCCAATCTTCTTGCACTTACGGATGGACGCACCTGGAAACCAATGATGATTGCATCTGAGGCTGAAGCAAGTAATACGTCAGATTCTGAAATCTGCCCTACGGATTTGTGGATGACATTGACCTGAATTTCTTCCGTTGACATCTTCATCAGTGAATCGGAAAGAGCTTCAATTGAACCGTCCACATCACCTTTTACAATAATATTCAACTCTTTAAAGTTTCCTATGGCAAGTCTGCGTCCAATTTCATCGAGGGTAATGTGTTTTTGCGTCCGCATGCCCTGCTCACGCTGCAATTGCAGACGTTTGTTGGCCATTTGTTTCGCATCAGTCTCACTCTCCATGACATAGAATTTGTCACCAGCTGTAGGTGCACCTGACATTCCTAATATCTGAACCGGGGTTGATGGTCCGGCCTCCTGGACACGCTGCCCCCTTTCGTTATTCAGTGCTTTTACTTTTCCACTATAAGAACCGGCAAGTATTGGATCTCCAACCCTAAGCGTTCCGGATTGGATCAACACCGTTGTTACGATACCTTTTCCTTTATCAAGAGAGGCTTCGATTACTGAACCAACAGCACGTTTTTGGGGATCTGCTTTCAACTCAAGCATTTCAGCTTCCAAAAGCACTTTTTCCAATAATAAGTCAACATTCTCACCAGTTTTACCTGAAATTTCCTGGCTTTGGTACTTTCCGCCCCAATCTTCGACCAAAATATTCATGGTTGACAATTGTTCACGAACCCTGTCCGCATTTGCAGTGGGTTTGTCAATTTTCGTAATTGCAAAAACAATTGGCACTCCCGCTGCCTGGGCGTGATTAATCGCCTCTTTGGTCTGCGGCATCACACTGTCGTCTGCTGCGATTACAATAATGGCAATATCAGTCACGCTGGCACCTCTGGCTCTCATCGCCGTAAATGCTTCGTGGCCAGGTGTATCCAGGAAGGTGATTTTTTTATTGTTTTCAAGAGTTACCTCATAGGCACCGATGTGCTGGGTGATTCCACCGGCTTCACCAGCAATTACATTCGCCTTACGGACATAATCCAGCAATGAAGTCTTACCATGATCCACGTGCCCCATGACCGTCACAATTGGAGAACGAGAAACTATGTTGTCCGGATTATCGGGTTCTTCCAAAGCAGTGGCAGCTTCGTCTTCCGGCTTAATAAATTCAATTTCATAGCCATACTCATCGGCAAGGATGGTAATGGTCTCTGCATCGAGTCGCTGGTTGATAGATACAAACAGTCCCAAACTCATACAGGTTGAAATAATCTGTGTGACCGGGACATCCATCAGATTGGCCAAATCGTTTGCAGTAACAAATTCGGTTACCTGCAAAACTCTTGACATCAGCTCCTGCTCCATTGCAGCTTCTTCAGCTGAATGGGCAACATCATCTCTCTTCTGACGACGAAGCTTAGCTCTTTGGGCAAACTTTCCAGATTTTCCAGCTCCACTTAAACGTGCAAGAGTCGCTTTGATCTGATCTTGAATTTCTTTGTCGGTAAGCTCTTCCTTATTAGGGGTTGCTCCTCTGGAGCGAGGGGCCCCTCTTTGGAAATCTGTTCTTGTACCGCCTTTTGTATCTTGTCCGGGGCTTCCGGGCCTGATGGTCTTGTTGTCTTTTCTTTTTCTCTTACGCTTATTGTCAGAAGTTGGAGCTCCTCCAATGCCTGTGCCGGATGATGAAGCAATTGGCGCATCTTTTTGGCGTTGGGGCTTGGACGGCAGTTCAATTCTTCCAACCACATTTGGACCTGACAATCGTTCTGCCTTGGCTCGAATCACCTGATCTCTTTTCTTGTCTTTTTCTATTGGTTTGGAGGAGGAGGCAACCGGAGTTGGAGCAACAGGCTTTTCAGCCGGTACTTCTTTTTTAGCAGTTGATTTATCTACATCAGTTTTGGGCGCATCTTCAACCTCTTCCTCTTTTTTGGTAATCGTTTCAGTTGGTTTCGGATCTTCTTTTTCGGGTTTGATTTCAGCCGGAGCTACTTCTGGTTCAGGTGCTGCGCTTGCAACTTTTTCCTTAACCTCAATCTTAACCTCGGTTTCTTCTTTTTCGGTTACAGCCGGCTTGGTATCTTTCTTCAAATTATCCAAGTCAATCTTACCTACCACCTTCATTCCCGGAACTGATGTTTTGGGTTCCGGTTCTACCTCTGGTTTCGGAGTTTCTTTAACAGGTTCAGGTTCTGTTTCCGGGGTCATCTGTGCGCTTTTGATCAGAATCTCTTCATCCCCATCAGTTCGATGTTTAGGAGCAGTGGTTGGCTCAGAAGGCATTTCATCCCGGCGAATGCGGCCAATATTGATCTGGTTGGCCTCCTCCTTGATGATTTTATCGCCCTGGAACTCTCTCAACAGAACTTGGTACAAATCACTGCTCAATTTTGTAGCCGGCTTAGCTTCTACATCATGACCGTTTTTCTGCAAAAAATCCACAGCAGTTGCAATACCGATATTCAGTTCCTTTGCTGCCTTTAGCAGTGTTATGCTCTTTCCTTCTGACATTTATTATATCTACTCCTAATTTATTCGTTCTTTACAAAAATAGGCTTTTTTGTCACTTTATTGCTAAATTTTTCAAAAAGTCCTACCACCTGACCATATAAGGCCCAGTTTATTCAAATTCGGCCTGCAAGACCTGGATAACCTCCCGGATCGTATCTTCTTCAAGGTCAGTTCTGCGAACCAAGTCATCCGGACTTAGTGCCAATACCGATTTTGCAGTATCCAAACCAACTCTTTTCAATTCATCGATGATCCAGCTATCAATTTCATCTGCAAACTCTTCAATGTCCACATCCTCCTCGATCTCATCGGTCTCCCTGTAAACATCAATTTCATAACCAGTCAATTTTCCTGCCAGCTTAATATTGTGGCCGCCTCTTCCGATTGCAAGCGAAACCTGATCTGATTTCAGGTAAACTGCTGCTGTCATATTCTCATCATCCAGTTTAATGGAACTGATTTTGGCAGGGCTCAGTGCACGCTGGATATACAAGAGGTTGTTGTTGGTAAAGTTGATGACGTCAATATTTTCATTTCTCAATTCACGCACTATACCATGGATACGGGAACCTTTCATCCCCACACATGCGCCCACAGGGTCAATCCTATCATCATAGGATTCAACAGCTACTTTGGCGCGCTCACCTGGTTCGCGGACAATTTTCTTAATGGTAATGAGGCCATCGAATATTTCAGGAACTTCCAATTCAAAAAGCCTTTGCAGAAACTCTGGAGCCGTCCGCGAAATAATAATCCGGGGATTACTGTTGAGCATTTCTACTTTATGGACCACCGCACGAATGGAATCTCCCTTTTTGAAATAATCTGCAGGAATCTGTTCGGTTTTTGGCAGAATCAATTCATTGCCATCATCATCCAGTACCAAGGTTTCTTTTTTCCAGATCTGATATACTTCACCGGTCACCAATTCACCTTCCCTGTCTTTATACTTCTTGAATACCTCGTCCTTTTCTAATTCCAAAATTTTGGAAACCAGCGTTTGGCGTGCAGCCAGAATTGCCCGGCGTCCAAAACTTTCAAGGGTAATCTGCTCAATATAATCATCCCCAACTTCTAAATCAGGGTCATGCTTTTGCGCTTCTGCCAATTCGATTTCCAGGTCATCATCCTCTGAAAATTCATCTTCAACTACCACGCGGGTCCGCCATATTTCCAGATCACCATTGTCAGGATTGACAATAACGTCCACATTTTCATCCGTACCATAACGTCTGCGGATCATACTCCTGAAGACCTCCTCCAAAACACTGATTACGGTTGGCCGGTCTATATTCTTAAACTCCTTAAACTCCTGAAAGGAGTCGATCAAATTGATATTATTGCTCATTTTTACTTAAATGAAATTAACACCTTTGTTGTAATTATGCTATCAAAAGGAATTTCCAGGATTTCCACAGCTGGTTTTCTCCCCTTTGGTAAGTTTTTGTTGCTGATCACGGCCTCCAGGGTCATTCCGGAATCCGTCACCTCTAATAGTTTTCCTTCCCTGACTAAGTTTTTGCCTTCATGGTCCAGGGTAATCTCTACCACCCGACCAATGTTCTTTCGGTACTGCCTCATTTGAGTCAATGGAGTTTCAACACCGGGTGAAGAAACCTCCAAATTGTAGGCCTGTGTTATAATGCCTTCCTCCTCGAGATGAAACCCCACATGCCTGCTTATACCAGCACAATCCTGAATACTTACTCCCTCATCTCCATCAACCAGTATTTCGAGGCGCCCATTTGTATGCATCCGTATTGAGACCAGAAAGAGATCCTCCCGATCTGCAATTTTCTCTAACACCAGCTCTTTTACCCGTTCTTCCACCTGCATATTTTTCAAAAACTATTGTCTATAATCACTAAAAAAGGGGACAATGCTGTCCCCTCTCTTCGAATATGGTGCAAAGATATGTATTTTATTTTATTTATTAAAATTTCCTACGCTCTTATTTTCAACTACATTGTTGATCGTTTTTTGCATCTGGGTGATCATTGAAGTCAGCGATTCCATCGATGGCTCAGGGCTTGGCTCAGGCAATTGTGTGCTGATGAAGGCTTTGGCCCTCCACACTTCCAATATATCACTTGCCTGAATCCAAAAAGGATCATAAATTTTATTGTCAGAAATCAATTGCAGGCCTTTATCTTCTTTGAATTTATGCCCTATACGTTTATATACTACACCTTCCGAAAGGGAAACTATGACATATGTGTCTCCTGGCTTGATCGAATTCCAGTCTTCTACATATTCCCCAATAATAAAACTGCCATGGGGAAGCGGCAGCATTGAATCTCCTTTTATTTCAAAGGCCCGGTATGTCCCCTGATTGAACATAGGTAAGCTAAATTTTGGCAATTCTGCCACATACTCCGGATCTCCATATCCATTAAGATAGCCAGCACTTGCCTTAACCGGCACGAGCTCAATATTTTCCCGATCTTCCTTATCCACTGTTATACTCAAAACCCGCACATTGGTGCCACTGGATTTGGGAACGGGTTTCCAGTTTGCGTCAATGGTTTCATTGACCAACTCATCCATGGTCAATTCATAATACCGTGCAATTTTGTCCAACAATTCATATTTGGGTTCAGCCCGGGCTTCTTCATAGGCACCGACTGAAGCCCTTTTAATTTCCATAATATCAGCAAATTCCTGCTGGGTAAGCCCTTTCTTCCTCCTTAAGAACTTAAGATTGTTAGCAATTGATGCCATAATTTTTAAAATAAATTTGCAATAACTAAATTAATTAGTATTATTGTGCCAATAAAATTAGTAACAAATGTTGAAATAGCCAAATTTATTAGTTAAAAATTTTCCACATATGAAGTATTTTGTATTAATTTTCACAGATAACAATAGAGACGCATTGAAAATCAGTGTTTTAGAAGACCATAAGTTTTATAGTGAGCTCCAGGCGAATGTGAGTAAACATCGATTGATTTATCGTGAGGTCCACGAATCCTATGATGCTGCGATGGTCCGGTTCAAAGAATTGCAGGCTTATACCCGAATGCAGAAAGAGCGGGTTATCCGCAAATCTAACCCCAATTGGGTCAATTTACTACATCAACCCCTGCGTAACAATTACCATCCTGGAGTAAAGTTCAATCCGAAGGTGCCAAAGTTAATGTCTTTACGTTGAAAAGGAATAGCGTAAAATGGTTCGAGAATCATTGCGCCAAATAGATTGACACGCAGGGAAACACCGGCACTGTAAACTGGAATATGAATATCTTCATAAACCGGAACCCGGTTGCCTTCTTGATCGATCACCTGCCATCCTATTTGATCTATACTTCCTTTAAACCGTACATCCGTGCCACTATTCCAAGCCAAACCAGCGTCAAAGAATAGATTCAGGTCTGAAAACAACATGTTTGATTTGAAAAGAGACAATTTTTCAGGCCCGGTAAATGGAAGCCTCAGTTCGAAGTTAAAGACAGCTATACGGGATCCCATTAGTTTTTGTATGCTTAAACCACCTACATTTCCACGTAATCCTGCGCTTTCATACCCTCTAACTAAGTATGGATAGCCCAAGAACATAGGATAAAGCGCGTCTTCATTTTTCCCGGCACGCATATAGGAATAAGCTCTTGCAGCTAAAGTGATTGGTTTGTATCGGTTGTACTTACGTAAATCCACTGTGTAAGCGGTGAAATTGTAGTCACCAAAATACTGCTCTGCTCCTACTCTATACCGAAAGCCCTGTAGCGGTGAGGTGAGGCCAAAAACGGCATTGTCCCCTACTAAAGAAGTACTTACCTGTTGAATTGTGAAAGCGTTGAGGTTTCCAAAGCCCAATTGTGAGGCTGCTTCATTTGATACCCTGTCCCTGCCGGTATATCCAGTATAATAGCTTTGCCACCATCGATCGACTCTATAACTGTAGCGTGCCAATGCAGCACCAACTTCAAAACGATGATGTCTTGTAAATGGATAAGAACCAAAACCTTCGATTTGCTGTTGAAAGGTGCGGATCATATAAGTGTCCAGTACGGGTTCAACCACCCCTGTCCCAATGTCCCTGGTATCATAGGTAGAAAACCCTGAAACATAAGGAATGTGAGACACCGCACCACCCCAATTGATACGGCTCTGTTGGTTGATATAGGCAACCTGCCCTCCAAAATCATAAATTTCTCCATTAACATTGAGGGCCGCAAAAATCTGATTGTGACCCAGGATGTCCGAGAACATTCCCTGGATGCCACTCGATATCCCCGCTCCATACCTACTTCCCACGCTCATTCCAACCCCGCTGTTGGCCAGATAATCCAGCTTGAAGCCCGGCCGATATGGAACCGATTGAATTTGAGAATTATCAATTCTACTAAAACGATTGAAATTGCGAAGGTTGGAATTGACAATATCCACTCCTAAAGTTTGAGGAGGGGGCAATAATGCCGCATCAAAATTGACTACAAAGGGATTGACCTCAACCGATTCAAAATCATCAGCATGCGCATTATAAATGGTATAGGCATTGGCCCTGTAATAAGAATAAACTACATCATCCTGAGCGGAGAGGCTCAATGCCGGAGAATATTCGGTAATACCTGAGATACCGATGAAATATTCGGTCATCCGTTCCACTTTACCTGATGCCGGAGTATAACGGTACATGTTCCGGAAACCATCGCTATTGGACAGAAAGTAGATCTGACTATCATCTGCTGAAAATAGCGGGTTGAGGTTATTGGCTCCTTCGAATATCGGCACATTAGTTATTTCCAGGGTTTGTAGATCAATAACAGCGATATTCATTGGGATTTCTACCCCATGCAGATCACCCTGCAATGCCACCCGGTCTGTACTAAAGACAATTTTTCGTCCATCCCTGGAAAAGCTCGGTTGAAAATCCGAGTACCAATCATTGGTCAATTGTGTCAGCACCTTGGTTTCCAGATTGAACAGATAGATATCGCTATGCCCATTTTTTAAGCCCGAAAATGCCACGTGCTTTCCATCCGGCCCCCAGGTGATATTGGTAAATTCAGAAATATCTCCCATTTCCTCCACGGATAAGGTCCTGCTATTTCCTACATCCACAACCATCAATTTGCTTTTCCCCTTACTGAATATGCTAAAGGCAAATTTTCGG
>DATGNG010000106.1:0-3843 GCA_035306865.1 Sphingobacteriaceae bacterium | reverse complement strand
GTATTAGTAAGCTTTGTTTCCTTTCTTTTGAGAAGAATACGGTTTTTCTTGCTGCTCAACAATTCCAACGCAGAGGGTTCAAAATCCGGGGCAACCAATACTTCAAAGAATAATTGGTTGATTTCCTCTGCCGTTTGCTTATCTATGGTGCGGTTGGCTATCAGAACCCCGCCGAATGCCGAAACCGGATCACCTGCAAGCGCATCTTTCCATGCCTTGACCAATGTTGGCCGGGAAGCCAGTCCACATGCATTGGTGTGTTTGAGGATTGCGATTGTAGGGTCCGTATCCTGAAATTCATCAATCAAAGCTACGGCAGCGTCAACATCTACCAAATTGTTGTAGGATAGCTCTTTTCCGTTGAGCTTTTCAAACATCGCATCCAGATTGCCATAAAAAACACCATTTTGATGGGGGTTTTCTCCATATCTAAGGGTTTGTGAGGCAGGCTCGCTGATTTTAAGCACATTCAGGGGTTGGTCCTGATTGAAGTAATGGAATATAGCGGTGTCGTAATGTGAGGACACCTGGAAGGCTTTTTTTGCAAAATCCTTACGATGCTCCAGATGGGTTTGTCCATTGTTTTCATCCAGGATCTGCTGCAATCGGGCATAATCATCTTTTGAAGACAAAATGACCACATCCTTATGGTTTTTGGCGGCTGCCCTGATCAGGGATATGCCACCAATATCAATCTTTTCAATGATTTCTGCTTCCGAAGCGCCTGAAGCCAGGGTTTCTTCAAATGGATACAAATCCACAATGACCAGATCAATTTCAGGAATTTGATATTGTTCCAATTGCTCCCGGTCTTCCTGAAGCCCTCTTCTGGACAATATTCCCCCGAAAACATTCGGATGCAAAGTCTTCACCCGCCCACCCAGGATAGAAGGGTAGCCCGTAAGATCCTCCACTCGTTCCACCCCGATGCCCAGGCCTTTGATAAAGGTTTCAGTACCACCTGTGGAAAAAAAAGTCACTCCCAATTTGTGAAGTTGCTCAATTAAAGGAGCCAGATTATCTTTATAATAAACAGAAACTAAGGCGTTTTTGATCTTAATCGGATGGGTCATGTTTATCTGAATTTAAAGCTGCAAAGGTAAGGCTTTGCGAGCAGAAAACAAGATGCTTATTTAAAGTTTTTTGAGTAAACCTTCAATCACACGGGGAAAATGTTGGTGCTCCAACTGCTGCCCTTTGAATTTGATCATTTCCAGGGTATCGCCCTCCTCGACTTTGAATCTGGCCTGATGAATGATTTCCCCCTCATCAAAATGATCGTTGACAAAATGGATGGTGATGCCACCTTCTTCATCGCCGGCATCCAGTACGGCCTGGTGCACACGGTCACCATACATTCCCTTTCCCCCATATTTGGGTAGGAGTGAGGGGTGAATATTGAGGATTTTATTGGGATATTGTTTCAATAGTGCCGGGGGAATTAGCCATAAGAATCCAGCCAACACGATCAAATCAACCTGGAGTCGTTTGAGAACGGTCAATACTTCCTCGGATTCATACAGGTCACTCCGGCAAAAGACGTGGGTAGGAATTTCAAAGTTATCCGCCCTTTGAAGGACGAAAGCATCCGGATTATTGCACAATACCAATACCACCTCCCCATTCGGATGATGTCTAAAATGTTCCATGATTTTCTGGGCATTTGACCCCGAACCGGAAGCGAATATGGCAATTCTTTTCTTCACCACTCAAACTTACAATTATTATTTGATTATTGGTAATATTCCGCTCAATTGCGGGCTTTCAATTAAACATTCAATTAAATACTGCGGATTTTTACTTAGATTTTCACTTAAATAATTCCGTGTAAAACTCCTCCCGGAGCCCCCAAAGCATCGACTTTACGCTCCACGTTTGGATCCTTGATCAAATCTGGTGCATGGTGTGGTTTCCTTCGTGCATCAATAATAACAGGTCCATGGCAACCCCAATGTTTGTATTGTGTGAAACTGTTTATCCCATAAATATCATGGGAAGGATTGCTTTTGGTAAAGGTGACCCAAACAAAATTATTTAGGCTTGCCGCAGTGAAAGCCGCATCATCACACAATACGAGCATCTGGATCCCTTCAAAGTTCAGTCCCCCTGCAGCCTCAGTGAATGCAGCCATTCGTTTTTCCTCTTCTTCATAAGTGGTAAATGCAGGTCCTTCCACCGCCACAATTCCAGGCATAGCAAGCTTACATTGGTCAAAAGGCCGGGGCAAAGTGAATCCGGGCGGCAATTCACGCGCAAGTTCTCTTTTTTTGGCTCCTGCTGCCGCAAAAACCACTTTGGATCCACTATTGAGACCATCACCGGTATAATCCAGCGTGTCAATTGTAGTATTGGTGTGAAAATGCAAATCCCGGCTTAGGTCTATACGCTCCAAAATATGTGTCATAAAGGCCGTTTCATTGTCAATGTCCAGAGATGGGTCGTCTTCCCTGGCTGCAATAAATAAGTATTTGGCCAGACTCAACTGGTTTTTGCCCAGCACCTGATTGGCGATGGTCAGGATTTCCTGGGGCCGGTCATGCCCGGTGTAAGGGGTGTAACGTTCGCTGCCGATGGCAAAGAGTAGGGGGTGCACGCCCGCTGCATCCACGGCATGTACGGCATGGAGCCCATTGATTTCTTTGGGAATTGCCGACCCGGTGATTTCATGGATCAGGGCGCCAAATGAGGTGTCCTCCTGGGGAGGCCGCCCGACCACGGTGAAAGACCAGATTGGATCTTTGCGGTGATATACCCGGTGAACTTTCATAAGCGGGAAGGGATGGACCAAACTATAATAACCCAGATGGTCTCCGAAGGGCCCTTCCGGTTTGTTCTCCCCGGGATAAACTGTGCCAGTGATCACAAAATCTGCATCTGCCGACAGACAAAAACCTTCATCATCATAAAAATACCGGAAGCGTCGATTGCCCAGGGCACCGGCAAAGATCAACTCCGACAGCCCTTCGGGCAGTGGCATGACCGCCGAAAGGGGATGGGAGGGCGGACCTCCCACAAAAATACTGACTTTCAGGGGGCGGCCCAAGGCGTTCGCTTTGGTCTGGTGCACCCCAATGCCCCTGTGCAATTGATAATGCAAACCTATTTCCCGGTCCTGCACATATTCATTTCCATTCATTTGGATGCGGTACATACCCAGATTGGCACCCATGGGACCGGGTTTGTCAACGTCTTCTGTATAGACCTGGGGCATGGTCACAAAGGCGCCTCCATCCATGGGCCAATTGACAATCTGGGGCAGCTCCGAGATACGGGTCTGTCCGTATAGAATCGCTGCGCCCGACTTTTTCTTCCAGGGCAAAGCCCCCAGGGCGGTCGAAGCCACATGGGCATATTTAAAGGGATTTTTGAGCGCTTGCATGGGATCGCCCTTCACATCCACCAGCACTTTGATTTTAGCCAGGGTGTCCCGGAACATAAATTTGGAGCGGTCCAGCGTGCCAAACAAATTTGAAACCGCAGGAAAGGGGCTGCCTTTTACATTTTCAAATAGTAGTGCCGGTCCCTGGGCATCATAGACCCGCATATGGATGGCTGCCATTTCAAGATAGGGATCTACTTCCTCCTTGATTCGGATCAGGTGTCCATGTTTTTCAAGATCATTCACACATTCCAATAAACTACTATATCCCATGTTTTATTTTTTATCTTTGCCCTAAGTTAGCGTAATTTTTGAAAAAAACATTTAAAAATACAGATTATGTTGCAAATGCAGTTTATCCGTGAAAACAGGGATCATGTGGTGGAAAGGTTGGCCGTTCGTAATTTTTCAAACCTGAATCTTGTAGATGAAGTGATTGCCTTAGATGAAGAACGCCGAGCTGT
>DATGNG010000105.1:0-7368 GCA_035306865.1 Sphingobacteriaceae bacterium | reverse complement strand
CAGTATTCAATTCCGGCTTTTTTCCATCGAAAAAGGCAGGGAACTGATATTTCAGGGGTTGAGCTTTATAGTTGTTAAAGCGTTCATCAGCCATTCCATTGCGACTTTGACGCTGATCAAGTAAATATGAAGTTTCAAACCATTGATCCCTGCACTCATCTACCCCGAAAACAAACTCATCTTCGTAGTTTTTGACAGTGACAGCTTTTGCTTCCTTCACCTGGCCAATTTTGATGGCACTGATTCCTGCTTTGGTCATCAGGGTCTCAAACAACCCATCCTCCCCGGCCTGTAAAATAAGACCTATATTTTCATTAAACAGCGCTTTGATGGTATCTTTTTCTCCCAGTGGGCTTAAGTCATAGTGTGCTGCCAGATCCACATCTGCAAAGACCATTTCCATTAACGAAGTGATCAATCCTCCAGATCCTATGTCGTGTCCAGCTACTATTTGACCTTGGTTTATGGCCTCCTGGACAGCATTGAATGCTTTTTTGAAATAATCTGCATCCACAATAGAAGGAACCTCATCCCCAATGCGATTTTGTGTTTGGGCAAAAGAGGAACCACCCAGTTTAAACTGGTCTTTGGAGAGACCAATGTAATAAACAGAACCTGCACTTCGATGCAGCACGGGTTCTACCACCTTACGAATATCTGTACAGTTTCCGGCTGCAGAAACAATGAGGGTGCCGGGTGAAATTACCTGATCTCCATCCGGATATTTCTGTTTCATTGAAAGTGAATCCTTGCCCGTTGGTATATTGATGCCCAATTGAATAGCAAATTCCGAACAGGCTTCCACAGCTTCATAGAGCCTTGCATCCTCTCCTTCATTATTGCAGGGCCACATCCAGTTTGCCGATAAGGACACACCGGAAAGACCATTTTTGATTGGTGCGAAAACGATATTGGAAAGGGCCTCGGCAATAGCATTGCGGGAACCCGCGCGGGGGTCTATCAATGCAGTCAGTGGAGAATGACCCAGGGCTGTTGCAATTCCCTGATTGGATTTGTAATCCAACGCCATCACACCCACATTATTCAGGGGTAATTGCAGGGGACCCGCGCATTGTTGTTTGGCCACCCGACCTCCAACGCAACGGTCAACCTTGTTGGTCAGCCAATCTTTTGAAGCCACGGCCTCCAATTTAAAGACCTGACGGAGGTAATCGGGGATTTTAGCAGTCTCGTAGGTCAATTCCTGATATTGGTGGTTTACGGTATGGTCTGACATTATGGTTTTTGGAGATGAACCAAAGAAATCCGCCAAAGCGTAATCCATGGGTTTTTCTCCTGTAGCGGAAGATTGGAAAACAAAGCGATGATCTCCGGTCACTTCGCCCACAGTATAATATGGCGCACGCTCCCGATCTGCAACACGGGCCAGTTCACCAAGGTTTTCAGGGGCAATAACCAGACCCATACGTTCCTGGGATTCATTGCCAATAATTTCTTTGGCCGATAGGGTAGGGTCACCTACCGGCAATTTATCCAAATCTATGTGTCCACCCGTTTCCTCTACCAATTCTGAAAGGCAGTTGAGATGGCCCCCCGCCCCATGGTCATGTATGGAAACAATGGGATTATTATCAGATTCAACAAATGCCCTGACGGCATTGGCCGCTCTCTTTTGCATCTCTGGATTGGAACGCTGAATGGCGTTGAGTTCGATTCCAGATCCGAAGGCACCGGTATCGGCCGAAGAAACAGCGGCTCCCCCCATTCCGATGCGGTAATTTTCACCCCCCAAAATAACAATCTGGTCACCCTTACTGGGTTGTTTCTTTTTGGATTGATCCAGTTTTCCATAACCCACCCCCCCAGCTTGCATGATCACCTTATCATAGCCAAGCTTCCGTCCATTTTCCTCGTGTTCAAAAGTCAGCACCGAGCCGGCAATCAATGGTTGCCCAAACTTATTGCCAAAATCGGATGCGCCATTGGAGGCTTTGATCAGAATGTCCACCGGGGTTTGGTAAAGCCATTTGCGTTCCTGCATAGCATTTTCCCAGGGTCTGTCTTCCAACAATCGGGAGTAAGCTGTCATATAGACCGCAGTACCTGCCAATGGCAGAGAACCTTGCCCTCCAGCCAGCCGATCCCTGATTTCCCCACCCGATCCGGTGGCTGCTCCCGAAAAGGGTTCTACCGTGGTTGGGAAATTGTGGGTTTCGGCTTTGAGCGAAAGAACTGATTCAAATTCTTTCTCTAAATAATAATCCGGTTTATCCGCAGATTTAGGGGCAAACTGCACCACTTTTGGCCCTTTGATAAAAGCTACATTATCCTTATATGCCGAAACAATCTCATTGGGATGGGTTTCGGAAGTTTTTTTGATCAGTCTGAAAAGGGAAGAAGGTTTTTCTTCACCATCTATAATAAATTTGCCGTTGAAGATCTTGTGCCGACAGTGTTCTGAATTGGCCTGTGAAAAGGCAAAAACTTCTGAATCAGTTAGTTTGCGCTCCAGTCGATCTGAAAGCTCATTCAGGTAAGTAATTTCTTCCGGATTCAGGGCCAGCCCCTCCGAGTCATTGTAAGCTGCAATGTCCGCTACTTCCAGTATGGGTTCGGGTGCAATATTGATTGTATAAATGCCCTGGTCCAGAGCTTTGTATTTTTGCGAAATCATGGGATCGAAATCCGCGAAATCGGCATCTACAGGATAGAACTCTTCAATACGTTGTATTCCCTCGATCGCCATATTTTGGGTGATCTCCACAGCATTGGTACTCCAGGGGGTCACCATAGCTGCTCTTGGTCCAATAAAAGTCCGTTCAATTGCGGTTTCCTCCATTAGGCGTGCATTTCCAAATAACCAGTTCAACTTAGAAATATCTTCCTTGGACAGGGCATGTGCAGCCTGAACACCGTAAATGGTGCGCGAGGGGTTTTCGAAGAAAAAAATCATGATTTGTTCGTGTTTTGGAGATCCTGACATCTGTGCACAAAATTACGCAATATCCCACTAATATTCAAGAAGGATTATTTGTCTTCTTTTGCGATAAAATTTTCAAGTTCCAGCAGTTGTAGGGCTCGTTTGAATTCGGGTTGAAGGGGGGCTGAAATTTCGATTTCTCCTTGGCTTAGGGGATGTTTGAACTTTAATTTGGTGGCATGTAATAGCATGGTGTCAAAACCAAAACGTTCTTTCCACAATCGGTTTTGTTTGTTACATCCATGGGGTCTGTCAGCAATAATGGGATGCATAATATGTGCAAAATGTCTGCGAATTTGGTGCATACGGCCTGTTTCGGGTTTGACTTCTATCAGGGAATAACGGGAAGTCTGAAATTTTCCAAATGGCAGCGAAATTTCGGTATGTGCCAGGTAGCGGTAATGGCTTATGGCGTCCTGCAATACACCATTTTCCTTTTTCAGAGGGTAAATGATCGTGCCCTCACTTTCCACAAATCCGCGAACCACTGCCCAATACGTTTTTTCGATGTGTCCTCCAGAGAAAAGGGTTTGAATCTGACTATCCATCGCAGGGTTAAGGGAGAACAGCAACACTCCCCCTGTCTTTCGATCAAGCCGATGCGCAGGATATACTGTTTGACTAATTTGGTTCCTTAGTTTCTGCAACGCAAACTCATTGGTTTCCGCCGCAATGGAAGAACGGTGTACCAATAAACCATGCGGTTTGTTGATAGCGATCAGGTTTTCGTCCCTGTAAACAATTTCAAGCATGGGGGGCAACCGTCAAATTGCTTCAAGTGCCCGATTGAGGTCATCAATCAAATCCTCTGCACGCTCTACACCTACAGAAAGTCTGATAAGGCTTTCGGTGATGCCGGCCCTGGCTTTTTCATCCTCTGGAATATCAGTATGCGTCATGGTTGCCGGATGCTCGGCCAAGCTCTCAGTACTGCCAAGGCTTACCGCCAAATGAATCAACTCCAAACTATTCAAAAATCGGAACGCTTCCTTTTCACCCCCATGTATTTCAAAACTGATCATGGCACCCGGACCCAGGCATTGTTGTCTGTAAATGCGGTATTGATCCGGATGATCCTTCTCATTCAATAGCCCCAAGTAATGCACGGTCTTTACTTTGGCATGTGAACTCAGAAAATCAGCTACCTTTTGTGCATTGATCTGTTGCTGATCCATTCTGACTTTTAAGGTTTCCAGACTCCTCATCAATAACCAACTTGTCTGAGGACTACACATATTTCCCAAAAAAGTACGCATGGCCTTTACCCGCTGCATTTCAGCTTTGCGACCAAGAACCGCCCCGGCTATCACATCACTGTGCCCACCAATATATTTAGTGGCCGAATACATCACCAGATCCGCCCCATGGTCCAGCGGTTTTTGCCACAAGGGGCCCATATAGGTATTATCTACAGCGACCAGGGTTTTCCTTTCCGGAGTTGAGTATTTGGCAGCAATTTCTGCGCACATCCGCATGTCCACCAAGGCATTGACCGGATTGGCCGGAGTTTCAATACAAATCATTGCTAAGTTCTCGCCCACACCTTCCCTTTCAATAAGGGACTCAATATCTTTCTGGGTGCTATTGATACCAAATGATATAACCCTGATTCCCATTCGGGTCAATACATGATTCATAAAATGATGAGTGCCGCCATAAATTGGAATATTATATAAGACTGCATCTCCCGGATTCAGAAACTCCAGCAATACCGTGGTGATCGCACTCATTCCACTGCCGAATGCTGCAGCTTCCTCCGCACCGTCCCACAGGGTCAGCCGATCTTCCAGTATTTCCAGATCAGGATTGTTGATCCGGCTATAGATCAAGCCGAGTTCTTCTTGCTGGTCCAGCTGCCTTTTCCCGTAAGCCACTTCAAAGAAGGCTTTCCCCTCCTCGGCCGTTTTGAAAACAAAGGTGGATGTTTGGAATATGGGAGGCTTTATTGATCCTTCGCTCAGCTCAGGTTTATAACCATAGCTCATCATTAAACTCTCAGGAGAATATCTTTTCTTTTTCATTTCTAAGTTTATAATTTCGGAGAAACACGGAAAATATTTTGCGGTAAATCAAGTTTCCGGATAAAAATACTGAATTTCTTTGATTTTATTGGGTTATCGACAAAATTATTGTCAAATTGCAGTGATGAAAATAGCCTACTTTTATTTGCTTTTAGTGTGCTTTCTCCTTTCTTCAAATGGAGTGGAGGCGCAATCCAGAAAATTCGATCTTTTGATCAGGAATGCAATGGTTTTTGATGGTAGTGGTGGTGATTCTGTCCTGGCTGACGTGGGGATTACCGGAGAGCGCATTACCTTTATGGGTATATTGGATGGTGCTGCGGAGGCGGAGCGGACGATTGATGCACAGGGACTATACCTTGCACCTGGATTTATTGATCCGCATACCCATTATCTCAATCAGCTCAATCATCCGGATACCCTGGGGAGGATGGTATTGCGTGCATTGGCACAGGGGGTGACTACAGTTTTTGAAGGCAATGATGGTTCCGGGCCGATTCCGGTGGGGACTACGCTAAACCAATGGGATATTTCGGGTATAGGTCCCAATGCAGGGTTGTTTGCCGGCCATAACACCATTCGCAGGAAAGTATTGGGGTCGGGCAATGTACAACCTGACGGAGTAGCTTTGGCTGAAATGGAATTGCTGGTGGGAGAAGCGATGAAGGAGGGTGCCTTTGGACTTTCTACCGGGTTGTTTTACAATCCCGGAAATTTTGCAAAAACAGAAGAAGTGATCGCGCTGGCACGAGTGGCGGCAGCTTATGGGGGGATTTATGACACCCATCAGCGGGATGAAGGATCCCAGAATATAGGTGTGTTCAATTCCAGCCGGGAGGTATTGGAAATTGCGGAGAAGGCCCACATTCCAGTCAATTTTTCCCATATAAAGGTAGCCGGGCCACAGGCATGGAATAGGAGTGGGGAATTGATCCGGATGGTTGAAACAGCACGGGAAAAAGGCCTGAAAGTGACTGCGAACCAATACCCTTATGTAGCCTCACAGACCGGTTTGCATTCGGCCCTGGTGCCTGCCTGGGTACTCGATGGTGGGGTAGCTGCCATGCGGAGCCGCTTTCGGCAACCTGAGTTGAGGGATTCAATTATCAAAGGAATTCATCAGAGTATTCAATCGCGCACTGCCGACCCGGCGATGCTGGTTCTGTCCAGCCAGGATCCGGAAAACCATGCCCGTTCCCTTGCTGATTTGGCGGAACTCTGGGACATTTCCCCGGAAGAAGTGGTTATCAAAGTATGTTTGGTCAGCACCCCTTCTGTACATTCCTTTATGATGCTGGAAAATGATATTGAGAATTTCATGAAACAACCCTGGGTGATGACCGGTTCGGACGGGGGTGGGGGGCATCCCCGGGCCTTTGGTTCTTTTGCCAGGGTGATGGAAGAGTATGCCCTAAATAGAAAAGTGATTACGGTATCCGAAGCCATATACAAATCCAGCTATCTGACAGCGCAAACCCTGCAAATACCGGATCGCGGTCTCGTGGCCGAAGGCTATTTTGCGGATCTGATTTTGTTCAATCCCCTTCATTTTAAGGCCAACAGCACCTATGAGGATGGCGAACAATTGGCTTCCGGGATGCAGTATGTCATCATCAATGGTAAGTTTGCCATTGATGATGGGGTTGTCCAGAAAGGATTGTATGGCAAGGCATTACGTCTGAACGAAAAGTTGGCCGGGGCCGAAAACCGGGTGGCGGAGCAGGTAGTCATCCGGAGAACGGATTATGGGGTCCCACATATAAAGGCGAAAAATGCGGAGGCAGCGGGCTATGCCATGGGATATCTCCAATTGGAGGATTATGGCATCCGGGTAGTCAATGGGCTGGTCCGTGCCCGTGGGGAATGGGCCAGATTCAACGAATTGGAGGGAAATGCCCTCAAAAATCAACTGGATGAAGATGCGGCCGCTAAGCTCCGCTATCAACGCGCCGTAGAAACTTTTCATTTGTTGAACAAACATTCCAGGGATTTATTGAGTGGCTATGCCCAAGGGATCAACCGATATATTGAGCTTCATCCTGATGAATTTCCGGAATGGATTCAGGGTGATTTCAGTGGCATGGATGTGCATGCGAAAAATATTGGCACCCACAAAAGCGATGCTATTCGTAAATTCCTCAATGCATTCCGGCGATCGGAAAATGAGCTGGGAAGGAATGAGAAAGAATTGTTTGATACTGAGTGGAATAGTTGGGCTATGCTTGCCCTGAACGAAAAGGAATCCCATCCCGATGCAGGATCGAATGTCTGGGCCCTCGCCCCGCACCGTACCAGGTCAGGTAATGCCATTTTGATGAGAAACCCACATTTGAATTGGAATGCAGGGTATTATGAAGCACAGATGGAGATCGAAGGTTTGTTTAATTTTTACGGAGATTTCAGGAT
>DATGNG010000104.1:0-2732 GCA_035306865.1 Sphingobacteriaceae bacterium | reverse complement strand
GAAGAAATCTGGAGATTTGGTACTGCGCAAAATTCATACATTAAATATTGGGATTACTACCTTGCCTTGTCGTATAATTTCTGAAGGTTCGGAATTCCCTTCACCATCCATTCCGGTGCCTCGGTACCTTTGAGGTAATGGTCGAAGTATTGGTTCATCCGTAGCTGAAAATCCTTTTGATTTGCTTCCACTTCCAAATGGTGACCCTCTCCAGGATAGGACAGGAAAATCACCTCTTTGCCCAGCCTTCGGGCTGCATTGAAAAATTCCATTCCCTGAAACCAATCCACTGCACCATCTGCGGTACCGTGTAAAATAAGGAATGGAGTGTTGATCTTGTCGGCATGGTACATAGGGTTCTCCCGTTGATAATCCGCCCGGTGCGACCAGGGTGTCACGTTTCTTCCCATACGGATCTGACCGATCTCGGTAATACCATGATGGTTGGTCCCGGTACTACCGTAAATGTTATTATAGAAACTCTCCAGGTTTGTCGGTGGAGCTCCAGTCACCACACAGGCAAACATATCCGTCTGTGTCAGAATGAAAGAAGACTGGTAACCGCCCCAACTATGACCCTGCAACCCAATCCTGGCCGGATCAGCATAACCCAAATCGATCACTTGCTGCACCGCAGAGGTGATGCAATCCAGGGCGCTGGTCCCAGGCCTGCCTTCCTCATAGACATTGTCCGGTTGCAATACCAGATACCCATTGCTGGCATAATAGGAAATATGCGGGCGGTCATCATAAACCGGAGCAGAATAAACATGATGGTTCTGCGACATTTTCTCGTAGAAATAGACGATCATCGGGTATTTTTTACCAGGCTGGTAATCTGCGGGCAAGGCTAATGTTCCTTGCAGGCGATCCCCTTTGCTATTGGTATAATCCACCAGAATCCGCTTGCCCCAGGCATATTCTTCCTGCTGTGGATTTGCATTGCTGACCTTCTTAGGGTTTTTGAAATCGGCAGTGCTCACATAATAATCAGGAAAATCCGTAAAGGTTTGTACGGTATAAATCAGGCGGTCGCCATGGAGGGCTTTGAAGAGCCTTCCATAATTCCTATCCTCATAAACCACTTCACGGGGTTTTTGACCTGCTTTACCCAAAAAATAGCCGGTTTTCTTAGTCCATTCGCCGTAGGCGGACAGCAACAAATCCTTTTTGGTGTCAATATAATCTTCTTCCGGATCCAATGAAACATAACGCAGGCGGATTTCCTCAGCATCTCCAAAACCAGCGGTTAGGTTTTCAGCTTTACTTCCGTCCAGGGCCAGCGACCATAGATCATAATGGTGATTGACGATCACATGTTTCCCGTCTTTAGCCCAACCGGCAATACCATAAGTGGGGTTTGCGTTAGGATAAGGGTGATCGCGGTCCGCAAAACTCACGGAAGCCGCTTGAGAAATATTGGTAACCGCATCTTTCTCCACATCATAGACATGCATATGGCCTTCACCAAAATAAATAAAATACCTACCATCCGGAGAACTTCCGAAAGAACGGGCGATATAGCTGGCAAATTGCCTGGCTTCCCCGGTTTGCAAATCTACCCTATACAGATCCGCAGGAGATTCACCCCAACTGACGTCTGTAATATAAGCACGGTCATTGCGACCTATAGCGTACCGTGGATGATCCGAAATGCTGACATTCCGCATATCCTCATTGGCCAATTGCACAAAATCACCAGTGTTCAATTGGATGGCGCTCAAGTAAGTCATCCGGCTCAACATAGCCCTGCGACGAATTTGTACAGTTTGGATCATTTCATCCTTCCAGTGCCATACATCCACATTCGGGATGGTGTCACGGCTCAACTTGAGTTTGGGCTCCTGCTCCCTGATTCCAAAAAACAAGGTGTTTCCCTGCTCAGACCAACGCAGCGATCCATTTTCACTGATTACATGGCCGGAAGGGAACCCGGCGAATGAATCACTTTCATATACAGTTTTCTTTTGCTCCCTTTTACCCAAATGCTGGACAACAACAATTTTATTGGATCGATGGGAAAGACTATCCACATCTTTTCCTTTCAGAATTGCTATCCCCTCCCCCTTTGCTGCCCAATCTTTCCTATCAGCTTGCGCATCATCCCAACTGAGTTGACCATAGGATGCTTCATCGGTGTCCAAAGCTCTGGCACTATAATCGTTCAAAGCAATCAAATACAGTCCATTCCCCACCGAACCATCTGCGTCAACGGTATAGGCCAAATAAGAGGCCTTTTTATTAAAGGAAAATTGACTGACATTACCAATATTCAGCAATTGATCAGTACTCAGGCTTTTCAGAATCAAGTCACTGCCTCTGTGCTTGGACTTGTCATCGGCATTTTTCTTACGGTGAATGGCAAAATGCCTCGAATCCGTCGAAAATTCGAATCGGATAATATCCTCGAATTTTTGCTTTTCGCCGGTTTGAAGGTTGACCAACACCCCAGTTGCTGGGATTTCTTTCCGTGAATCCCTCAGCTTCTTCGCTTCCTTTTTGGATACACCAACGGTATAAGCAGCCCAATTTCCGTCTTCCGAAAACACAGCACTGTTGGCATACTCTACTTTATATAAGGTATCCGTATCGATATTACGAATAAATAGGGTATCGTCGCCACCGTTCGGCTGCTGACCATAAGCCACCCAGTTTCCATCCGGACTAATTCCTGCCCGGGTAATCCGGTTCCATTTTGCATAATCAGCAAAAGTCAGAGGCTTTTTTTCCTG
>DATGNG010000103.1:0-8015 GCA_035306865.1 Sphingobacteriaceae bacterium | reverse complement strand
GAAGCCATTGCAAATAACGGTGATGTCCTTATTCACTACCCCTTTTTTCTCGAGGGCATCAATCATCGGCATATCAAATGCGGATGAAGTTTCCAGGTGGATATCATTTTTCAGTGCCTCTTCTACTATATGTCTGAAGTGCGAGCTTTTGGTGCAATAACAATACATATAGCTACCCCTATAGTTGTGTTTGAGGATGGCTGTCTGAAACAATATTTTGGCCTGTTGTATTTTTTTACTGATCAATGGCAAATAAGTAAACCTCAAGGGAGTACCATAGGTTTCTATCATTTCCATTAGATTCAGATCCTGGAAATAAAGTTCATCATCAATGATGTCAAACCCTTCTTGCGGAAAGCCCACACTGAGGTCAAGGAATTCCTGATAACTTTGCATTTTCAATTGTCAATTTCCTTTTTAAATAAATTTATCTAAGTTTGGCAAAGATATGTTTTTAGGAGTGAATTCCTAAATAGTAAAAGCGTTTATGATAGATCGATTACAAGAAAATCTGATAGCAGCACTGATTGATGGTGTCCGAAATTTATATGGCGAAAATATTACCTCCGAAAACCTGACTTTACAGGAAACGAGGAAAGAATTTGAGGGTCAGTTGACCGTTGTAGTATTCCCAATCACCCGGTTTTCCAAAAAAACTCCGGAGGCCACGGCTCAGGCCCTGGGCGAATATTTGCAGGCACGGATCCCTGAAATCAGCGCATTTAATGTGGTTAAAGGGTTTCTGAACCTGGTGTTTTCTGACGGGTACTGGATCCAGTTGTTTGATGGGCATATTTCAAGCACAGATTTTGGCCTGTTTTCATCCAATGGCCGTAGCCTGATGGTGGAATATTCTTCCCCAAATACAAATAAACCTCTGCATCTGGGGCATATACGCAACAATCTATTGGGATATTCGGTGTCCGAGATCCTGAAGGCCTATGGATACAAAGTGATCAAGGCTAACCTGGTCAATGACCGGGGCATTCATATTTGCAAATCGATGCTGGCCTGGCAACGCTGGGGACAGGGCGAAACTCCAGAATCCTCCGGTATGAAAGGGGATCACCTGGTGGGCAAATATTATGTGCTTTTTGACCAGGCATACAAAGATGAGATCAAGGAATTGAAAGATAAACAGGGGCTCCCTGAGGAAGAAGCCAAAAAGCAGGCTCCAATCATTCGGGCTGCCCAGGAAATGCTGCAAAAATGGGAGGCCGGTGATCCTGAAACTCTGGCTCTTTGGAGAACCATGAATTCCTGGGTATATGCTGGTTTTGAGCAAAGCTATCAACGTCTTGGAGTAGATTTTGACCAATATTATTACGAATCCGACACCTATCTTTTAGGTAAAGATATAATTGAGGAAGGGCTTGATAAAGGCGTGTTTTTCAAGAAACAAGACGGTTCAGTTTGGATAGATTTGACCGAGGAAGGCTTAGACGAGAAGCTTGTATTGAGAGGAGACGGTACTTCGGTATATATTACCCAGGATTTGGGTACAGCCCAATTGAAGTACGATGACTATAAGGTTGGAGAATCCATTTATGTGGTTGGAAACGAACAGGACTATCATTTTAAGGTTTTGTTCCTTATCCTGAAAAAATTGGGCAAAACCTGGGCAAACGGACTGTATCATTTATCTTATGGAATGGTGGACCTACCTTCCGGCAAAATGAAATCCAGGGAAGGCACAGTGGTGGATGCAGATGATCTGATGGATGAAATGTTCGCAACGGCCAAGCAACGCACAGAGGAATTGGGGAAAACCGAAGGTCTGGATGAACAGAGCAAGAATGAACTGTATGAAATGGTAGGAATGGGAGCCTTAAAGTATTTTTTGCTTAAGGTGGAACCAAAAAAGCGCTTATTATTTGACCCGGGTGAATCTATAGATTTCCAGGGGCATACAGGACCCTTTATCCAATATACCCATGCCAGGATCAAGTCGGTTTTGAGCAAAGACGAGACAATAGGGGCGGAACGGGCAAAAGAAGGGACTGAGAACGGAATAGCTGTTTTACCGTCTTCACTGGCTGCTACCGAACTGGATTTAATCTTGCATCTGAACAATTACCCGGTAGCAATATCCAGCGCAGCCAAGGATTTTAGTCCTGCGGTGATCTCAAACTATGTTTATGAACTTGCCAAAATATATAATAAGTTTTACCACGAGGAATCTATTTTGAAAGCGGAGGATCCAGTGGTTCGGAAATTCCGGTTAAGGGTTTCGGAGACTACTGCCCGGATCATTGCCAGGAGTATGGCTTTGTTGGGAATCGGGGTGCCTGAACGTATGTAATGACAAATCGTCCGCAAATGTATGACGCCATAATAGTAGGGGGTGGAGCATGTGGCTTAATGTGCGCAGCGCAAGCCGGTTTGCTTGGAAAATCTACATTACTATTGGAAAGAAATGACAGGTTGGGTGCAAAAATATTGATTTCAGGTGGTGGTAGGTGCAATTTCACCAATTTACACACTACCAGCGACAATTTTGTTTCAGAAAACCCTGATTTTGCAAAGCCTATTTTCGAAAAATGGACTGTACAGGATACAATAGATTTTTTTGAGTCTTATGGCATTGTGGGAAAGGAAAAAACTTTAGGTCAATTATTTCCCGTTTCCAATAAGGCAAAGGATGTGGTGGAAGTGTTTGCTAATATCATGCGGAAAACCCAACAGAAAGTTCGACTGGGAGCGCTGGTGACCAATATAAATAAATCGTCAAACGGATTTGAAGTGCACGTTAATATGGATGAGGAATCGGTAGTATTCAAAGCTCATAAAGTTGTACTTGCCTCTGGTGGTCTGCCAGTAGCTAAATTGGGTGCTTCCGACTTTGCGCTGCGGACGGCGGGGGATATGGGATTAAAAATTGTGCCTACCGCACCTGCATTAGTTCCTCTGGTAATTACTGGCAAGGATGCAGATTGGTATAAGGCATTATCCGGAAATACGGTAATGGTTAGGGTCAGCAACCATCGAATAGCATTTGAAGAACAAGTGTTATTTACCCATTGGGGGCTAAGTGGACCTGCGATTCTCCAGATTTCTTCTTACTGGCGGCCCGGGGAACGGATTTACCTTGATTTATTGCCAGGAATAGATCTCGCAAAACTTATAAAAGACGAAAGAAATGCCGGAGGCAAGCGAAAGGTTGCCCAGCTTTTACAAGCCTATTTTTCAAAACGACTTTTAGAGGCCCTGGGCCAGGTATTGCCTTTGGATATAAAGGTGGCTTCGCTCAGCAAGACAGATGCAAATTTGATCACAGCGCATCTGCATAAATTTGAAGTGAAGCCAGCAACTGACAAGGGCTATGATAAAGCGGAAGTAATGAGGGGTGGAGTAAGTACGGAGGAATTGGATCCAGAGACCCTCATGGCCAAAAAAATACCCGGACTTTATATGGGTGGTGAAGCTGTGGACATGACAGGCTGGTTGGGTGGCTACAACTTTCAATGGGCATGGGCCAGTGGATACCTGATAGCAAAAGCAATATAATTGATATGGAGTCACCCATTAAAAACCATACACGAACGATTAGGGCCTGGGCCATGTTTGACTGGTCCAATTCGGCCTACAACCTGGTGATTACTTCCACAATTTTTCCAGCCTATTACACTGCCATTACGGTCACCGCACAATTTGGGGATGTTGTACATTTCTTTGGGATTCCGATAGTCAACACCGCACTTTCCAATTTTGCCCTGGGACTGGCCTATCTGGTGATGGCATTGCTATTGCCTATTTTGTCATCAATTGCAGACTATAGGCAAAATAAAATGGCATTTATGAAAGCCTTTACCTATCTGGGAGGTTTCGCCTGTATTGGCTTATTCTTTTTTAAACTTGAGACCCTGGAGTGGGGAATTATCTGCTTTTCATTGGCTGCTGTGGGCTATATCGGAGGATTGTTGTTCAATAATTCCTACCTGCCCCAGATCGCATCTGTTGACCAGCAGGACCGGGTGAGCGCATTGGGTTTTGCTTATGGGTATGTGGGTTGTGTGACCTTGCAAATTATTTGTTTTGTAATCATACTCAAACCTGAATGGTTTGGGATTACTGATCCCAGCCTTCCGGCAAGATTATCCTTTTTACTGGTTGGATTGTGGTGGATAGGGTTTGCACAGATTCCATTCCGGAAATTGCCAAAAGAGGTGCCCAATACTAATAAACTGAGTACTGGTATTTTTAAAAAAGGTTTCAAGGAATTGAAAGTCGTCTATACCAAGGTCCGTAATATTATGGAAATCCGGCGCTTTTTGCCTGCTTATTTTTTTTATTCCATAGGAGTACAGACCTTGATGGTTGTAGCGGCCGCATTTGGAGAAAAAGTTCTGCAATTGGGAGCAACAAAATTGATTGGAACAATTCTCATCATTCAATTGGTTGCGATCCTGGGCGCCTATCTTATGTCCAGATTGGCCATGTTGATAGGCAATGTCAAAGTGTTGATTTTGGTGGTAAGCATTTGGATGGGAATATGTGTAGTGGCTTATTATATCGACAATGAAATCCAATTTTATATCATTGCTGCTTTTGTTGGCTTAGTAATGGGAGGGATACAATCATTATCCAGATCTACCTATTCAAAAATGATCCCGGAAACCGAAGAAGATACTGCTTCTTTCTTCAGCTTTTATGAGGTGACCGAAAAGGTGGCAATTGTGTGCGGTCTATTCTCTTTTGCTGCTATTGAACAGATTACAGGCAATATTCGCAATTCAGCACTCAGTCTGGCTGTATTTTTCTTAATAGGCATCGTATTTTTATTCAGGATGCTACTGAAAGAAAGGGAAGCAAAGGATTAATCCACAAGCAGATTGCATCCCCGGATATCACTATGGTCAAATCTTCCTAACACTTCAAATTGACCTGTTTTGTGAATTCTTCCGAGGTCTTGGGTGGCAATAAATGAACAGGAATATAAATTGGCCAAGTCGATCACATTAATGCCCCCGGTCTTGCCCTGCCCGATCAATGTCAATGGATCATTGGTATCCCTAATTTTTATTTTCATCCATGGAGGGCAGGAAAACAGACCGTCTCCCCCGGAGTAAGATTGGGACAACAATTCGGTCATTCCATATTCCGAATGGATCTTTTCTAAATCAAATGCAGCCGAAAGGAGCTTGTGCACTTCTTCCCGAATCATTTCTTTTCTGCGCCCCTTCATTCCTCCGGTTTCCATGACCACCAGTTCTGGGAACTCCCTTATTGAGAATTTTTCGGTAAAATCAAGTAGTGCGTAAGTGACACCAATCAATAATGTTTTCTGTTTCCTTTGCTTTAAATGCTGGAGTGTCTGATATAAGTGGTCATGGTCATAAAGAAAATATCCACTTTTGGAATTACTTTCGGAATTTTGGCTTCTTTCTATTAGATGATCTACCATATAGACCAGAGATGACCCATCTCGCTCCTGGTAGGAGGGCAATAGAGCCAAAATAACCCATTCTTCCGGAGCCCCATAGAACAACTCGAAAGCTTTATTAAAACTTGATTCATAAAGGCTCAAATCCATTACAAAATGCTGACTTTGCTGGGTGCCGGTAGTCCCGGAGCTTGAAAATATAATATCTGGTGCGCCTTGTTTGCTGACAATCTGATGGCTCTTGAAAAATTCGATCGGCAAAAACGGGATGGAATCAACTTCCTTGACTTTTACGGGATTTACCCCAAGTCTATCAAGAAAGGTAGAATATAGCCTACAATTCCTGGCCTGAAATTGAAAAATCTCCAGACAAAGGTCTTGATAATTGTCGTCTGTTAACTGAAAAATTCGTTCTGGCAGGATCATAAGTCTAAACGGCAAAAGTAAGCAATCAGTAGCTAATTACAAATTGCTGATATTCCGGGATATTTCAGTAATTTCGTACAAATTATTTAATCATGCCACAATATCGTCAAGACAATAAAGAATACCGTCAGGAAAAGAAAGAATCCAATCAGCATGTATATGGTATAAGAGCCGTCATGGAAGCAATAGAAAGTGGTAAGGAGATAGAGTCTCTATTTATTCAGCGCGGGTTGGGGGGCGGATTGTGGAACGATCTCAAACGGGTGCTGAAAGAACATGGAATAGGATTCCAACAGGTTCCTATTGAAAAACTAAACAGGATTACCCGAAAAAACCATCAGGGGGTAATCGCTGTAATTTCACCTATTACCTATCAGCGATTGGAAAATATCATTCCTGCAATTTATGAAAGGGGAGAGGTGCCATTATTATTGATTCTGGATGGAATTACGGATGTGCGTAATTTGGGGGCTATTGCCCGCAGTGCTGAATGTGCAGGGGTACATGCGTTAGTGGTCCCAAGTAAGGGTTCTGCCGAAATCAATCCCGATGCTATAAAAACTTCGGCAGGCGCATTGTACAAAATTGATGTTTGCAGAGAGGAAAATTTGTCGAACACGGTAAAATTTCTGCAGGAATCCGGCATAAAAGTGGTTGTATGTACCGAAAAAACTGAAGAAAACATATATTCAACTGATTTTTCAGGGCCAATTGCCTTGATCATGGGTTCAGAAGAAAAGGGTGTTTCAAATGATCTGATCCGAATTGCAGATGATCTTGCCAAAATCCCGATGTTTGGTGAAATCGGTTCACTCAATGTTTCTGTGGCAACGGGTATTGTCCTTTATGAGGCATTAAGGCAACGGCTTGTTCCTGGCAATTGAGATTTAATTCTCATTGGGCTTCATTTGGAAATAGCACCGCTATTTTCCGAAACACAAAATCCCCAAATTCATCAAGATTTGGGGATTTTGTGTTTTAGCGAAAACACTCTTTCCGAGAAATGAATTCATTTCCCGGAAAGAGTGAAACCTGTGAAATGAGTGGTTTAAAAAAAATATAAATTAACACATGTGTTATTGCAAAGCATCAATCTTAGCTTGCAATTCATCAGTTTTTTCCTGATCTTCTTTCAATTGATAATACTTCTGAAGATTATATAACGAGATAAGATTTTGATCATTCAATGCCACTGCTTTCTGCAAGTACGGATAAGCCAATTCGAAAATCTCCAGTGCTTTTGCAAGACCAGCATCATATTCCTCTTGGGTAATATCCCGCTGACTATTAACCAAATTCCACTGATCTATTCCTTGGTTCAAGATTAATCCACCCAAATTGATGTTTGCATCTTCATAGTTTGAATCAATGCTCAACGATTTCCTATAAGCCTCTTCTGCGCCTACCTCATCGTCCATAGCGCTATAAGCAAGACCTAAATAATAGTATAAAACCTTATTGTCCGGATCTTTTTCTGACAAGGCTTTTATGGAGCCAACAACTTGTGCTTCATTGCCAGCGATCAAATTATACTCAATATATTGAGTGGCAAAATCATTGTTCTCCGGGTATTTTTCCATACCGATATTGGCGTACTTTACTGCAGTTACAGTATCACCTTCCATCATGAAAATACGCGGAATATCCAACATAACTTGGGAATGGTTGGAATATTCATCAACATCTACCAACTGCAGGTATTTTTCAAGTGCAGAAGAGTAATTTTGTCCCTGAATGGCCGCTGCTCCAGCATAATATATGAGAGTGGTATCCCCCGGCACAAATGTTTCTGCCCTAGAGAATCTATTATAGGCTTCATCAAAGTCTTGTGCATCCCAAGCCAGAACGCCCATATTCATCTCGTATTGAGCCAAATTCAAGCCCAGTACATCGAAGTTCTCTGCCTGCGCATTATCACTGTCCAATTCCTTCGCCTTATCGCGGGCATCCAGAGCAGTACTAATCAATGTTTTTGCCTCCTCTGCATCCTTTAACAAAGCCAAATCTGAAGTGACCAATGCATAATAAACCCAGGTTTCTGCCAAATCCTTTGTTCTGTCATGCTCTATTGCTTTTAACAGATTCTGATGTGCAGAATTCAAGTCTGACAATCCTAATTGTGGGTTACCAATTAATTTTGTATCGCTAAATTTGGTATAACTCGTTTTAGCCCTACGCAAATTATTGGTTTGGGAAAATGCTACCG
>DATGNG010000102.1:0-3852 GCA_035306865.1 Sphingobacteriaceae bacterium | reverse complement strand
GCGGGTTATAATATTCTAAAAACAAATGGTAATTTAGTGGAATGCGTATGTTTAACGCAACACCACCAGCCTTTCTGTATCCAGCTTTAGCAAGATAAACAGCAGGAGGGTAAAACCCCAAAGCGATGAACCTCCATAACTGAAAAAAGGAAGGGGAATACCGATAACAGGCGCTAATCCTATGGCCATACCTATATTTATGAGCACATGCATAAAGAAAATACAGGCCACTGAGTATCCATAAATCCTGGTAAAAGTAGATCGTTGTCTTTCGGCGATAAAAATTAGCCGCAGCATGAGGGTTACAAAAACGGCTATAACAAAGGTGCTTCCTAAAAAGCCCCATTCTTCACCAATGGTACAAAAAATGAAATCTGTACTTTGTTCGGGTACAAAATTGTACTTGGTTTGGGTGCCCTGCAAATAGCCTTTACCCCATAATTTTCCGGAGCCGATGGCAATTTTGGATTGATTGAGGTTGTACCCTTCCCCACGGGGATCGTCAATCTGACCCAAGATGACCTCGATCCGGCTACGGTGATGCGGTCTGAGTAGATTATTATATGCAAATTCAACGGCAAATATATAGGCGCTCGCTATCAGGAAAAGGGAAACCAAGGGTACCAGGAGGCGCTGTCTTCTTGAGCTGAAATAGAAAAATATTCCCAGTACCACCGCCATTCCCAAAATGATCCACCATTCATTGAATAGTAGGGAAAGTACGAATAGCAGGATGGCCAGGCCAACCATAATCATGAAATTACTACTTATATATCCTTCCCGGTAAAAGATAAAGATCAGGGAGCCAAAAGCCAGGGCAGAGCCAGCATCAGGTTGAAGCATGACCAGGGCAACCGGTACCAGTACGATGGAAGCGCCGATCAGAAGTGTTCGGAGATTGGGTGTTTTATTGCTTTGACTGCTGAGATACCAGGCCAGTAGGAGACAGGTAGCCAGTTTAGCAAATTCCGAGGGTTGCAATCGGAATTCTCCAATTGGGATCCAGGCCTGATTACCACCAACATTTCGTCCAATTATAAGTACCGCAATCAATAGTAGAAGCGTGATCCCATAAAATACGGGTGACATGGAGGCAAAAAACTTGGCGTCGATCACCAGAATAGTTAGCCCGACTACAATTGCTGATAGTATAAACAGGGACTGCTTGCCGTAATTGGTGGTGAGATTGAATAGTCCGGAATGTTCAGGATCATAGACTGCTGCGTAAATATTGAACCAGCCAATCAGACAGAGCAGTAACCAGACCAGGACTGTTGTCCAGTCCACATTGCCTCCAAACAGGGTATGTCGATGCTGATTATTGATAGCCATAACGAGCGGGGAGTGCACTGTGGTGAACAAATAATACATCCTCTTCTTCGGTAGGAGTGTTTTCTGATACCGTATCTACCGGAGTCGTGATCCGTCTTTGTTGCAGGAAATCAAAATTAAAAATTCTGTCCTGGAGGTATTGAGGGAGGGTCACGGTATCCCGCAAATATTTTTCAACCATCATGGAAGCAATAGGACCAGCAACCACTCCTCCATAACCGGCATTTTCAACGAATACCGCAATAGCGATTTTTGGGTTTTCACGAGGGGCAAAGGCGAAGAATACAGCGTGGTTATTGCCATGTGGATTTTGGACGGTCCCGGTTTTTCCACACATTTCAATGCCATTAATTTTGACTGAATTTGCGGTGCCTCCGGGCATATTGACTACTTGACTCAGGCCTTCGATCACCGGTTCGTAATACTTACTTTCTACGCCGGCAAATATTTTTTCTGTAAACTCTGGTTTGACTATATTTTTCTCACCTATTGCTTTGATCAGATGGGGCCGGTAATAAAAGCCACGATTGGCCACAATAGCCATGAGGTTGGCCATCTGAATGGGGGTGATTTCTATTTCGCCCTGACCTATGGACAATGAAATATTGAAGCTGGAGGTCCAGCGGCTGTTTCCATACCTTTCTGTATAATATTCGGCGGTGGGGATGGATCCGCTTTTTTCTCCCGGCAGGTCAATACCCAGGGGTTTGCCCAATCCAAACTTCATGGTGGCCTCCCGCCAGAGGGTGTAGGCTTCGGGGGCAGGCATTCCGCGCCGGTCAATCATACGGGCGAAGGTATGGCCATAATAGGTGTTGCAAGAACGTTGAATGGATTTGATTAGTCCGGTGGGGCCATCCACATGGGTGCAGCGCATAAATCCCCGACCACCACCATAGCTGTAACCTCCCGGACAGTTAAAAATGGTGTGTTCATCAATGACGCCGGCTTGCTGGGCAGTCAGGGCATTCACGACCTTGAAAAGTGATCCAGGCGGATACTGTGCCTGAATGGGCCGGATAAACATTGGCATGTCCGGATCCTGGGCCAGTTTGGCATAATTTTCACCTCTTTTGCGACCGACCATCAAATTAGGGTCATAACTGGGGCTGCTTACGAATGCCAGGATTTCTCCTGTCGCTGGTTCAATAGCCACAACAGATCCCCGTTTGTTTTTCATCAATTGCTCCGCAAAAATCTGAAGTTGTTTGTCCAGGGACGAAACCAGGCTTTCCCCGGCTACCGCTAAAGTGTCGAAACGCCCATCTGCATAAGAACCCTGCGGTCGATTGAATGCATCCACCAATTGGTTTTTCACTCCTCGCTGCCCCCTAAGCAACTCTTCATAGGCTCTTTCTACACCGCTGGCACCAATATAATCCCCCGGCCTATAAAATTTGCCGGATCGGTCTATGTCTTGTTGATTGACTTCTTGAATATAACCCAAAAATTGAGCGGCCACACTATCGGGGTACGTCCGAACTGTCCGGTTTTGTACATAAAATCCTTTAAATTTATAGAGATGCTCCTGCAATTGGGCATAATTGACGGCTGAAATTTGCTTTTCAAAAATGGAGGCCCGAAATCGGGAATGCTTTTTTGCAGCATCCATTCTTCTTTTAAACCCTTCAATGTCAATGTCGATCAATCGGCAAAACAGGAGTGTGTCTATCTCCTTGACTTCAATGGGAGTGACCAGTAGATCGTAAACAGGCTCATTTTGCACCAAGATCTCTCCATTCCGGTCAAGGATCACACCCCTGGCCGGGTATATAATCGTTTTGCGCAATACATTGCTGTCTGCGGAAGTTGCATATGAATCGTCAATCAATTGCAGATAAAAAAGCCGAATGACGATAATCAATGCTACAGCAATAAATATTCCCTGAATGGCATATTTTCTGGTAAAAAAAGTATTCATCCCAAATCAACAAGATAGCTTGAAGCTTGTCCGGCTCAACGTTTTTTTCTTCTGTAAATTAGCAAACTAAATACGAGCATGATCAGCACCGTAAAGATACAACTAAATATAGTACTGAAAAGCGTATAATGAAATTGGCGGAAGGTAAATGTGGCCAGCATGAAAAGGGTGAGGTGATGCATGAATGTGGTCAGCAGAATATAAGGCAGGAACCAACGGAAAGACACTTCTCCCAGCATGGGGGTAGTGTTTTTATCATGGTTTTCCGCTTCCAGTGTGATCTTCAAAAAGGCAATGCGTGTCAGGGCAAGCACCACCGCTGCGGCCGCATTCACCCCCAATGTGTCATAGAATAAATCTACACTGAGCCCGGTTAGGAATGCAATAATGTACAAGTTGAAATTGGAAATCCCAATGGGCAATAGCAACAAGAAGAAAATATAAGGGAAGGGTGTGACCAAATTATAGTACCCCATATTTTTGAACAGGAATACCTGCATGGCCAGTAAAACCACGAAACGCAGCAAATTATTGATCAGGACTCTAATCATTATTTTCGGTTATTGCCTCTAAAGCTTGTTTCTCAGCCAAAAAATTGT
>DATGNG010000101.1:0-2118 GCA_035306865.1 Sphingobacteriaceae bacterium | reverse complement strand
GGTGTCTGTACGTGAGGCAAGGGCAAGCAGGGTCGCACAAATGGTCCGAACATTATTTCTACGGATACTGCTTTTGATCAATTGCACTGCGTCTCTATTATTCTTGAGGCTTTGTTTTGAAAAAACCTTTTGGGAAAAGGTAAGGGAAAAAGCCCTTGTGCCATGTTTCAATACGGATTTGATGGTTTCAAACCGTTTCAATTTGCCAGCATTGTCATCACTAAGCGAATTGGTGTCGCAAAGAATGAGCGCACTGAATTTTTCGGGTGCCAATTCATGTGCCCGTAGCGCAATATAGCCTCCCATCGATAGTCCGCACAAAACTGCTTTTTTGATGTCCATCTTTCGCATAAACTCAAGCAGGTCGTTTGCAAATAAGTCCACACTAAAAAAACCATGCCCCATGGTACTGTTGCCATGACCACGGACATCTACTGCAATCCCGGTATAATTTGCGGGCAGATCCTCCAGCTGTGGGATCCACATATTTTTGTTGAATGGAAAACCGTGCAGAAAAAGGATGGTATGCGTTTCGGGGATGGTTTTTAACTTGGCTTTTGACGCCTCCTGAATGGCTGGTGCTTCACGGATCAGGTATGAAATTCCTATGTCTCCTACCGTAATCCTTTTATGTTCAATTTCCTTTTTTCTTTTTATCCGCATGGTACTAAGGTAGTAATAATATTTTTTAAAATATATTTTTAAAATGTCGTCCTGATCCCTATCTTTGCAGACCCGTTAGGGGAATCGCATCTGTAGCTTAACTGGATAGAGCACCTGACTACGGATCAGGAGGTTTGGGGTTCGAATCCCTACAGATGCACTAAATTCAGAAAGCCTAATCGTCACAAAATGAAGATTAGGCTTTATTTTCTTATTGACAATCAAAGAATTTATGCTAAACCTTGTTTTATTTGGCCCCCCAGGAGCAGGAAAAGGAACACAATCCCAGAAGTTGATCGACAAATACCATTTAGTCCATATTTCAACCGGAGATTTGTTTAGGGGTCACATTAAGGGTCAAACCACACTTGGTCAGCAGGTAAGTCAATTGATCGCAGACGGAGAGCTGGTGCCGGATTCGATCACCATTGCGATGTTGGAGGAAGAGATCGGTAAGCATCCGGAGGCTAAAGGCTTTATTTTTGACGGATTTCCGCGGACGGTCGCACAGGCTGAGGCATTGGACACTTTCTTGCAAGGAATCGGCCAGCATATCGCTGGGGTGATCGCATTGGATGTGACCGAAGAAGAATTGACTCAAAGAATTGCCAAACGCAAGGCCATTAGCAATAGAGCAGATGATGATCTGGATAAGCTGAAGAAGAGAATTGAAGAATATTTTGGAAAAACCATCCATGTTTTGCCTTATTATGAAGCACAGGGCAAGGTGCAGCGAGTGAATGGCATTGGCGATATCGAGGCGATATTCGCTGGCTTGTGTGCGATTGTGGATGGGTTGAAGGGAGCAAATTAAATTGGCACAAGGTTCGAATTTTGTTGATTATGTAAAGATCTGTTGCCGTTCGGGCAAGGGGGGAGCGGGCTCTGCCCATCTCCACAGGGACAAGCGTACTGCAAAGGGAGGGCCGGATGGTGGTGATGGAGGCCGTGGTGGCCATATTATTTTGCGTGGCAATGCCCAATTGTGGACCTTGTTGCACTTGAAATACAGAAAACATATTATTGCCGATAATGGCCAACCCGGTGCAAGTGGACTCAAGACTGGAGCGGATGGGAAGGATGAAGTGCTGGAAGTCCCATTGGGGACCGTGGCCCGGGATGCTGAAACGGGCGAAGTGTTATTTGAAATCACCGAAGATGGGGAGGAGAAGATTCTGACCTCAGGCGGAAGGGGAGGATTGGGCAATTGGCATTTCAAAAGTGCTACCCGCCAAACGCCTCGATTTGCCCAGCCGGGTGAAGAGGGCAGGGAAGAATGGCGCGTTCTGGAACTGAAAATTCTGGCTGATGTGGGATTGGTAGGCTTTCCCAATGCGGGTAAATCTACTTTACTCTCTGTAGTTTCGGCAGCTAAGCCCGAAATAGGCGATTATCCTTTTACGACTTTGGTGCCCAACCTGGGTATAGTAGGATACCGTGACAATCGCTCCTTTA
>DATGNG010000100.1:0-2363 GCA_035306865.1 Sphingobacteriaceae bacterium | reverse complement strand
CTCCGGGAACGTCAAATAGCCGGTATGGCATGTAATTGTGAATCCCATCACGAGCATTGCGTTCATTTGGCTTCGGTTTTAGTGTATTTACAGAAATTCATTATTCCAAATTTGAATTCACAAAATGAGGAGAAGCAAGTTCCGCCTATCTTATTTAAGTTGGGAAATATAAATCAATACAGAGAAATATTGAATGTAGATAAACTGATCGACCTCCATGAATCCCCGTTTCCCAACAAAGCCGTAACAGGGGTTGATATGGAAATTATGACCAACCAAAATAATATCCTCAACATAACCATTGTAGAAAAAGGGAAAAATTATTTTGATCGAGAGACCACTTCCCATGTCAAATTAAAGTGGTCTAAAAAAAAGCTCTTCGCCCAATGCGATTGCAGTGACTCCGTTTCCACCAACATGTGCCGGCATCAGGTCATTGCGTTGGCAAAATACAAAGTAAGAGTTATTCAGAATTTTATTTTGAAGGATTTCGATGTTGATCCGATCTATGCATCATTCAACAAAGTCCAATTTTTTCAACTCGAAGCCCTGAAACAACACTTCGATTTGCATTTCACAAAAGACGATTACGTTTACCTAAAAACAAGAACAGAGGTTGAACTTGTGAACAACAATTGGCTGGAAAGCATGGAAGATCACCTGATTTTAGAAAAAAATGAAACGGAAGCCAGAAATGAGTTAATAGATGAATTGTATAAAAATGAGCAAGAGTACCTGGGAAATGCCATTCTATGGTCCCAAAGTGGATATATTGCTTCAATCAGATACCTGGAAGGGAAGTTAGCCAAAAATAAAAACAAACTGATCTCACATATTGACACCGTATACGAGCCCGGGGATATTCCGTTCTCCATTCAACAGGATTTAAAAAAATTGGATGGCCGGGGTTACGACGGAAATCGATACAAATTCCTGCTCTCTCTGGATGCCCAGTTGAAATTTTTGCAAAGTAAGGTGGCTGCATTTAACGAATACCTTAATTATTTTCATCTGGACCACAGTATTATGAATACGGTCGTCAAAAAGAAAGACCTGGCATTGTTCACCTTTATGGAAAAACCGTTGCGGCTTTCGATAAATATCCGAGAGGAGGAACATGAAACCATCATAGTTACTTTACTTTTTGAAGACTTCCAGAAAAACGAAATATATGATGCCCTTACCCACAAATGCAATTACTTTTTATATAATCAATCCAGGGCACATGTATTCTATTCAGCTACGACCTTTGGTTTCATATCTGAATTTGGAAAAGAGAAAAACTTTTTATTCTCAAAAAAAGACCTCCAAACTTTACGAAAAGGGATCTCCCGGTTTATCAACTATTATCAGATAGATCCCACACAACTGGATTCGAAGTTTGTACAGCCGATTTCCACAAAACACCGCATCATCGTGTTATCCCAGCATGGAAATCGCATCCACTTTACCCCACAGGTCAGGGGCCCGGAATCATCCCAAATCCATTTCAACATACTATCGGAACAATGTCAGCCTGCAGAAGAAGAACCATTTTACATTCGGATTCCCAATCGCAAGGTTAGCGAGTCATTTCAGCAATGGTTTGATCAACTCCATTCCAAAATGGATAAGCTCACCGCAGTAATGGGTTTTCACTCTCTACACCTCCAGGATTTTACTGAAAACCAGTGGTTTTTGGAATTTACCGATATGTGTGAAAAAGCAGGGATAGAAGTGACGGGATGGGAGAATCTGAATGGGTTTTCATTCAATCCCAATAGAGGCGAATTTGAACAAGTCATTACCGATCATTCTGACTGGTTCGATATTCATTTTACAATCCGCTTTGGGGATATAACCGTGCCGCAAAAGGACTGGATCCGGGCGGTACGGAAAGGTGAACGATCCATATTACTCAAGGATGGCTCGTATGGCATCATCCCGGAGGAATGGCGACTGCGCACCCAGAGATTACTCAATTCTGCTGAAATCACAAAGGATTCGATCCAGCTTTCAAAGCTCCTTTTCAACGCCATCGATCAATACGTTGATCTTTCCAACGATCCGAAGATATTAAAGGAAATCCAGGAGAAAAAAGCACGTTTGGCCGAATTCAAGGAAATGAAAACCTTTGCCTTACCTAAATCGATCCAGGCAGAACTACGGCCCTATCAAAAGGAAGGTTACAATTGGCTTAAATTTCTCAATGAATACCAATTTGGTGGATGCCTGGCAGACGATATGGGCCTTGGAAAAACGTTGCAGATTCTTTGTATCCTGGCGGATCAGAAACGAAAAAACCGACCTGCCAGCCTGGTAGTTGTCCCCAGGTCGTTGATGTACAACTGGGTTTCCGAGATTGAAAAATTCAGCCCCACCAT
>DATGNG010000099.1:0-3487 GCA_035306865.1 Sphingobacteriaceae bacterium | reverse complement strand
TTTCCAATAATTCAGAAATCAAAGATCAGGCTGTGATCCAGGCCTTTGAGGAGCGGGAATCTTTGGAAGATTTGTTTGAAAAGCCTTTCCAGCAATTGGAACAGGAGGAGGGCCTTCGTTTTGAAAGTGAATTGGAGGCTCGTTTCCATGCGGGCGACGCTGTTGGGGAACTATATGACATTCAACGAAAAGGCACCAGGTTTTTGTTTTTATCCCGGAGTACGTATTTGATCAACCCTCAATTGCCCCCAAGTCTCAATTCTCTTGGTTTTTTTCTGGGAATGCTGGAATATACGGATAGATTGGGAGAGCCGAATGCGGGTGGAATGCGAACTACGCGAGAGGTAAGGGTGGCGCATGGCAACTATAAGGTTTTGAAAGCCTCGGCTTTTGCCTACGTGCTCAAGCATTCAGACCCAAATGGGGCTGGTGAGGAGGCGCTCAATCTCAAAGGATTGGAATACAATGAATTCAATGCTAATGTCATCAAGCATTTGAGGCAAAATGACACACTCGCAGTCAAAGAATACTCCATTATTTATTCGCTTGAAAAATAGGTTTCTGACCGGAAATTAAGACATTGGTCTGATAAACAATTTCGGTTTTATTGTCTATCTTTGTTTCTATGATTGAATTACCGGTGATCCCTGTGCAGCAAAATCAGCGGAAACCTGATTGGTTGCGGGTGAAACTGCCTGTTGGCAAGGAATATAGACACGTGCGTGGTTTGGTGGACGAACACAAGCTGCATACGATCTGCGAGAGTGGTAATTGCCCAAATATGGGGGAGTGCTGGGGCGCAGGTACGGCTACATTTATGATTCTGGGGAATATCTGCACGCGCTCCTGTTCATTTTGTGCGGTGGCGACGGGACGACCCCTGTCAGTGGATTGGGATGAGCCCAATCGGGTGGCTCAATCTGTGAAGTTGATGGAGGTCAAGCACTGCGTGATTACTTCGGTGGATCGGGATGACTTGAAGGATGGGGGATCGACTGTCTGGGCGGAGACGATCAGGGCGATCCGCAGGGAGAGCCCGGGGACGACGCTTGAAACCCTGATCCCGGATTTCAAGGGACAATGGGATAATCTGGAGCGGGTGCTGGAAGTGCGTCCCGAAGTGGTTTCACACAACCTGGAGACCGTCAGAAGATTGACACGGGAAGTACGGATTCAAGCAAAATACGATCGAAGCCTGGAATGTTTGCGTCGCATTTCTGAATATGGATTGCGTACCAAGTCTGGCATCATGTTGGGTTTTGGAGAAACAGAAGAGGATGTGGTGGAAGCCATGCAGGATCTTTATGACGTAGGAGTACATGTACTGACCTTGGGCCAATATTTGCAACCAACAAAAGCGCATCATCCGGTGATTGAATGGATCACTCCCCAACAATTTAAACGTTATCAGGAAATTGGTATGGAAATGGGATTCAAGTATGTGGAAAGCGGTCCGCTGGTAAGATCGTCTTACCATGCTGAGAAACACCTGTTCGATATGTAATCGTCCTGTGATTCAAAAAATCCACTAAACTTTCTAAGAGGACTTGCAAAATTCTAAGAAGACCTGCAGAGTTCTAAGAAGATCTACATAGTTCTAAGAAGATTTACAGAATTTTCCAAATACCCCCAAGGGTAACTTTGGTCCAGATGTAGCCTGAAGATACAGTTCTCCGATTTCCAGTTGTTGAGCGAGAGGATAGGCGGCCTTGATCAGGTTTTCCACAATCACTGATGAAAATCCCAAAGAATACGTGTTGAGGATCAGAAAATGTTCCTGGGGATCCAAAAGCTGTACTACATCCTGCATCATTTCCATAATATGGTCTTCCAACTTCCATTTTTCTCCCTTTGGCCCATGACCGTATGCCGGTGGATCCAGGATGATCCCATGGTATTTATTGCCTCTTTTCAATTCCCGCTTTACAAACTTTAAGGCATCTTCCACTACCCACCTTATGTCAGAAAGACCCGAAATTTCTTGGTTTTCGTTGGCCCAGGTTACCACTTGTTTGATGGAGTCCACATGTGTCACATCGGCCCCCGCAGCACGAGCCACCAGTGAGGCCCCGCCCGTATAGGCAAAGAGATTTAAAACCCTTGGTTTTTCCACGGAAAAGGACCGCACTTTTTCAGTAATGTAATCCCAATTGACAGCTTGCTCTGGAAAAATACCTAAGTGCTTGAAAGCAGTCAGCCCAAGTCGGAAGCGGATTTCAACCTCCTCATTTTTATACTGGACCTGCCACCTGTCTGCTTGTCTGGGGTTTTTGCGAATCCATTCGCCAGTAGTCGCCGACCTTCCCCTAAACCTAATATGGTGCTTTTTGCCCCATTCCGCTTCGGGCAATGCCTTGGGCCATACCGCCTGAGGTTCTGGCCGGATCAAGATCACATCTCCAAAACGTTCCAATTTTTCAAAATCACCGCAATCGATGAGTTCGTAATCCTTCCAGTATTTTGGGGTAAGTAGCTGTATGCTTTCCAATTTATTTCGTATTGAGAAGGCAAAGCTAAGGATTCACCAGGATTTTTTCCTATTTTCGACATTCAAAATCCAAATTACACAAAGCTTTATGCTCGATTACCTCATTCAGACCCCAGTTGCCAGCGTCATTTTTGTTTTTACCATCGTGACCAGCATTTATGCGTTTTCCAACCATGACCTCATGGCCAAATTTATGTTGCACCCCTACAACGTGCATCGCGGGCGGGGTGTTTACACCATACTAACCAGTGGAATGGTGCATCGGGACTGGGGGCATCTGCTTTTCAACATGCTTACCTTCTTTTTCTTTGGATTTTCCCTGGAAGCTATATTGGCCGGAGTCAGCGCATGGGGTCACCTGCAATTTGCACTAATTTATATTTTGGGGTTGGTGTTGAGCGATGTCACCACTATTGTCAAACAAAAGGACAATATATATTATCGAAGCCTCGGGGCCTCGGGCGCCATTTGTGCCATCCTATTCTCCTACATCCTTTTTCAGCCCAAAGCGATGTTGGGAATTTTCATGATTATTCCTATGCCCGCCTGGTTGTTTGGGATCCTTTTTCTATTCTATTGTGCCTGGGCGGCCAAAAATGCCCGTGACAGTATCAACCATGATGCGCACTTTTATGGAGCCATTGTGGGGATCGTAGTCACACTAATCCTGCATCCCTGGGTTTTCCAGCATTTTTTGGGTCAGTTTTTTTAAAAATTATTTTGAAAGATAGGTTTGCCTGCCTATATTTGCCGTCCTGAAAATCGCTTAATGATTCTTTTTGCTGATTTTTGGATTAAGACTTTTTGGCCCGTTCGTCTAGGGGTTAGGACGCCAGATTTTCATTCTGGAAACAGGGGTTCGATTCCCCTACGGGCTACACATCTTGAAGTCAAAACATACAAAAGCCTGCAAATTAAACGTTTGTAGGCTTTTCGTGTTTTACAACAAACCTAAATTGGGAATGGATAACAAATGGAAACGAAAAAGGTAAGGATCAG
>DATGNG010000098.1:0-3968 GCA_035306865.1 Sphingobacteriaceae bacterium | reverse complement strand
GAAATTGTACGATAAAGCCAAAACCTACTTTCCAGGTGGGGTAAATTCACCTGTGCGGGCTTTCAAATCCGTTCATGGCGTGCCCCTCTTTATTGAAAAAGGGGATGGATGCCATTTGTAGGATGCCGATGGTAATCAGTTTATTGATTTTTGCTGTTCCTGGGGGCCATTGATACTGGGCCACAATCACCCGGCCATCCGTGAAAAAGTTGTGGATACGCTGGGCCGGGGCTTGAGTTTTGGTGCTCCAACGGCGCTGGAAAATGAGCTGGCCGAACTCATCCTCAAAGGAAACCGTTTTGTAGAGAAAATACGCTTTGTTTCCTCGGGTACCGAAGCGGTCATGTCCGCCATTCGACTGGCGCGAGGCTATACCGGGCGCGACAAGATTATCAAATTTGAAGGCTGCTATCATGGTCATTCGGATGCGCTATTGGTAAAAGCGGGTTCAGGCCTGGTCACCTTTGGCGAGACTTCTTCTGCCGGTGTTCCTAAAGCCTTTGCCGATGAAACCCTGGTACTTCCACTCAATGATGTGAAGGCCTTGGAAGAAGCCTTTGCCACCTATTCGGATCAGATTGCCTGTGTGATCATTGAGGGAATTCCTGCCAACAATGGCTTGCTCATTCAGACACAGGAATACATGGAGTTTTTGCGCCAGATCACAAAGGACAATGGTGCTTTGCTAATCTTTGATGAGGTAATCACCGGATTCCGCCTTGGTTTCGAGGGAGCTGCTGCCCATTATAATGTGCGACCCGACATTGTAACCTATGGCAAAATCATTGGAGGAGGAATGCCGGTAGGAGCTTATGGCGCATCTGCTGAAATCATGGGACATATTTCTCCTGATGGGGGAGTGTATCAGGCAGGCACCCTATCGGGCAATCCGGTGGCTATGGCGGCAGGCATTGCCCAACTGACCGTGCTTTCCCAACCCGGATTTTACGATGAACTAAACAATAAAACGGCTCAATTTGTGGAGTCTATCCGCAAACACATTGTTGAAAAAGGCTATAAACTGCAATTGTTTTCTATTGGATCCGTGTTTTGGTTTGCATTTTCTGAGCAGTCCGATATTCGCTCTGCAGCAGAAATCGACCATGCAAGTATGGACTATTACAAGCAATTCCACAGGGAACTGCTCAACCGGGGAATTTATCTGGGTCCTTCCGGGTACGAAGTCGGATTTGTTTCGGCCAGTCATGATGAAGCGGCTTTAGAGCAGGCGAAGGTGGCCATTTTTGCGAGTCTGGCTGTCGTATTGAATTTTTGATTTTCTCTTGATTTCCTTGCGGTATTGACTTTCATTTTCTATTTTTACTAAAAATAATAGCCAAATAACGGCGGTCTAAATAGTATTAAAATGACAATGAAAGCTCCCCTGGCAGAACGCATGCGACCCAAAACCCTTGAAGATTATGTTGGCCAGCATCACATAATCGGGCCGGATGCGGTATTGCGCAACGCGATTCAACAGAATCAGCTACCATCGATGATTTTGTGGGGGCCTCCGGGGGTGGGCAAAACAACACTGGCTCTTTTGATTTCAGAATTGCTGGATCGTCCGTTTTTTAGCCTTAGTGCTATTAATTCCGGTGTCAAAGACATCCGGGATGTAATCGAAAAAGCGGAGAAACTTCGGCAATTTGAACAAAAGCAACCCATTTTATTTATTGATGAGATTCACCGTTTTTCCAAATCCCAGCAAGATTCCTTGCTTGGGGCTGTGGAGCGGGGAATAATTACCCTGATCGGGGCTACCACCGAAAACCCATCTTTTGAAGTGATTTCGGCCTTATTATCCCGTTGCCAGGTCTATGTATTGGAGCACCTTTCCGAACAGGAACTGATTGGCATTCTCAATAAGGCCCTTGAAACCGACCCCTATCTCGATAAAGACCGTATCCGCATCAAGGAACATGAAGCCCTGCTGCGGTTGTCCGGTGGGGATGCCCGTAAATTGCTGAATGTCTTTGAACTGGTGGCCAATGCAGCGGCAGATGAGGCTTTTCTGGAAATTACCAATGAATTTGTACTGAAGCAGGTGCAGCAGCAGATGGCCATCTATGACAAGGCCGGGGAACAGCATTATGATATTATTTCCGCTTTTATCAAATCCATCCGGGGCAGTGATCCCAATGCTGCGGTCTATTGGCTCGCCCGTATGATCGAAGGAGGGGAGGATCCCTCATTTATTGCCCGCCGCCTCCTAATTCTTGCGTCTGAAGACATAGGCAATGCCAATCCAAACGCACTGTTACTTGCCAACAACTGCTTTCAGGCCGTGAATGTGATCGGCTGGCCCGAATCGCGGATTATCCTCTCCCAGACCGTGACTTATCTGGCTTCCTCCGCAAAGAGCAATGCAGCTTATCAGGCCATCGACAAAGCGCAGGCACTGGTGAAGCAGACCGGCGACCTTTCCGTACCCCTTCATTTGCGCAATGCTCCGACCAAGCTGATGAAGCAACTGGATTATGGAAAGGAATATAAATATGCCCATTCCTACCCCGGGAATTTTGTGGAACAGGAGTTTATGCCTGATCAAATCAGTGGCAGCCTCTTATATGATCCGGGCAAAAACCCCTCCGAAGAGAAACTCCGTGAAAAACTGCGCCAGCAATGGAAGGACAAGTACGGGTATTGATTTTATGTAATTTCATCAGTAGATGTTATGTAATTTCATCAGTAGGTGTTATGTAATTTCATCAGTAGATGTTATGTAATTTCATCAATGTGTCGTATATTTGCCTTTACAAAATAATAGATAATGTTTATTACCAGGCGGTTGACCCAAAAAATCAAAGAATTAGGAACCCAGTACCCAATTCTGGCCATTACTGGACCAAGGCAATCCGGAAAAACGACTTTATTAAGAGAGGCCTTTCCAGAATATCGATATATAACATTGGAAGACCCTGAAGTTCGACAATTTGCTGAGACAGACCCCAGGGCCTTTTTGGATCTTTATGATCAGTATGTGATCTTTGATGAAGCGCAGCGAGCCCCTCTATTGTTTTCCTATATGCAGGGACGTGTCGATGAAAGTGGGCTGATGGGTCAATTTATATTGTCGGGCTCTCAAAATTTTCTATTGCTCAAAAGTATCACCCAGTCATTGGCTGGGAGAGTGGCTTTATTTAAGCTATTACCTTTTGATTTTTTTGAACTTGACCAGAACCAATTACTGCCGGATCATTTTGCTGATGCCGCAATCAAAGGCACGTATCCTGCAGTATATTCACGAAAGATCAGCCCTCAGGTTTATTATGATAATTATATCCAGACCTATATAGAAAAGGATGTTACTGAATTAATTAATATAAAGGATTTTAGTTCATTTAAAACGTTTCTGAAACTCTGCGCAAACCGGGCAGGACAGCTTTTAAACATTTCAGCTTTGGCAAATGAAGCTGATATTGCTTTCAATACCGCAAAGGACTGGCTGTCTATATTGGAAAGTAGTTATATAATATTTTTCTTGGAACCGTATTACGAGAATCGCAACAAGCGCTTAGTGAAAACGCCAAAAGTCTATTTTTACGATACAGGTCTGTTGTGTTTTTTGCTTGGAATCAAAGATCGGGAAGAACTGTTGTTGGATCGTGCAAAGGGAAGTGTATTTGAAAATATGATTGTTGCAGAACAGTTAAAAAGAGGTTATCATCTTTCGGTGCCCCGCGATTTGTATTTTTGGCAGGATAGCAATAAAAATGAGATAGACCTACTTTGGAAAGAAAACAATACTTTCCAAGCAATGGAAATTAAAGCTACTCAGACAGTGACAAGTGAATTATTCAAGCAACTTGACAAATTTGAAGCATTCATTGCGCCTGCGCCTCTCCGTAAAATGCTAATGTATGGTGGAGCTGAGGATCAGCAGCGGACTAATTATACCGTTCTTAGTTGGAGGAGGGCCGCAGATGCTGAATTTGGAGATAAAATTACCAAATTCAACATATAAT
>DATGNG010000097.1:0-3973 GCA_035306865.1 Sphingobacteriaceae bacterium | reverse complement strand
CAGGAAAGCGGTGACCGGCAGACTATTCCAGGTAGCATGCTTGATCAGGGGGATCATGGTCGTATCTCCATGACCACCAATCACAATAGCATTCAGGTCAGCCGGTGAGGCACCCAAACGCTCGCTCAACTGATATTTGAAACGAGATGAGTCAAGTGTGCCGCCCATTCCAATAATACGATTCTTGGGCAGCCCAGTAGCCTTTAACGCCAAGTATGTCATGGTGTCCATTGGATTGGAAACCACCACCAGAATTACCTCTGGTGAATATTTTAGCAAATTTGTGGCCACTTCCTTTACAATATTGGCATTGGTACCAATCAGCTCCTCCCGTGTCATTCCCGGCTTGCGTGGGATACCTGAAGTAATAACAGCTACTGTGGAGCCGGCAGTCTGGCTGTAGTCATTGGTCACTCCTTTGATTTTTGAGTCAAAACCCAGCAGCGCTGCAGTTTGTGAAATATCCTGGGCTTTCCCCTCGGCCAGTCCTTCTTTGATGTCCAAAAGGATTACTTCTTCCGCCAGTTCTTTGCGGACAATGTTGTCGGCAGTGGTAGCCCCCACAGCTCCTGCCCCTACTACGGTTATCTTCATTATTATTTGCTTATTTTAATAATTTTTAGTATATTTAATAGATGTGCGAAGTTAATCATTCTCCTGCTTAATCGAAAGTGTTTCAACAAAGATCATAGCGATTTTTATCAGAATGGATAACCAATTGCCAGATTGAAAATCAAGTTGTTTCTTCGCCAATCTTTACTCTTGAAGTTGATGTCATCAAGTACCCAGCGGTCTCCTTTTGCCCTGTAAGGTACACGCAGTGGAATCCCCAAATCTGTACGTAAAACCAGAAAGCTGAGATCGAAGCGAAATCCCAATCCTGTTCCCACCGCAAATTCCCGAAGGAATTCATTGCTGATATGTGCGCCAGGTTGGTTGGGGTCTGCGTTTTGAAGCCAGACGTTTCCTGCATCCAAAAAGACCGCCCCATGTACGATACTAAAGAGTTTTGCACGCAACTCAGTATTCAATTCTATTTTGATGTCTCCGGTCTGATCCGCAAAAATATTATCTTTATCCAAATAAGTCGGTACCATAGAGCCCGGTCCCACAGCCCTGGCCCGGAAAGCTTTCAAACTATTTGGCCCGCCAGAGAAGAATTGCTTAACATAAGGCAGCGCCACGGAATTCCCATAGGAATAACCAAATCCCAGAAATCCCCGCGAGGCTAAAGTAGTGTTTGTACCCAAACGCAAATAATGTCTCAAATCACCCTCTACCTTGATGTACTGTGAGAAATCTGCATTAAACAGTTGATAAACCCTTCCATCCCTATAATTGGCCCCCTTGATCAACCCATAAACATTGGCCGACAGATCCAACCCACTCCTGAAATAGAAAGTGTGTTTTCGCTGGGCCTCCATAGTATTGGTGAAGGTAAAATTGTAAGTGGGCCCAAAGGTAAATTGAGGTTCTACAGTATGTCTCAGAGCAGGAATGGTGTCCATTTGTGCCCGATAATCCCCACTAATGTTGCGGGCCTGCACATATCCCAGATCCAATAAAGCCAACTCATGTTCCTTTTGTACGGTTTCTTTCCACTGATATCCGGTTGATAGACGAAGGGAATTGAGACTATAGGCAGATCGGCGGTCCAGAAACTCATAACCAGTCTTGATAAAGGTCCTTGACAGATATCGCCTGGAGGGCTCCCAATTGAAAGGAGTGATCATTCTGGGAAAGTAAAGGGAAATTTCTGCACCATAGCGCCTGAATGAGGAGTTGAGGCTGACATTGCCACCCGTTTGGGTTTCAAACCCACCATACAATGTCAGATTTAACATTTCTGCACTTTTAAAAAGATTTCGGTGCATCCAATTGACATTGATTTCGGAACCGTTATATACCGAGGCCGTCTTGCCAAGCAATTCGATCCGGAGACCCTTTTTGGGCATCGGAGTAAGGTAATAATAGACATCCAACAGGTTTTTGCCAGTGTCCACATCTACAAAATCATTTTTGACCAGGCGGAATGACCCCATGTTGACCAGTTGGTTGAGGGTGCGGGTATGATTGGTTCGATTATACACATCTCCCTTTTTGAAGAACATGGTCCGGGCAATTGAAAATTTACGAAATGTGTTTTCAGGATCTACAAAATAATATTCACCCTTGTAGAGTTCAGCATTTCGGGGGATTCGGTTTCTGGCACTGCCCAGTTGAGATCCATTATCGTTCGGGTAAATGACGATATTATTTATAGTATATTTCTGCTTGGCTTTTTCGGGAGTTTCTTTTTTTACAGTCACATACAGATCCACCTTGTGATCCTGGGCCGAACTGTCCACTTCAACCAGCAAATAATCGGGGCTGAAATAATAAAACCCCAGATTTTTGAGCTCATTGTCAATTCGCTCCCTCTCCAGAATAATATTATTGAGATTAAAGGCACGGTCAACAGTCAGCAAACTCTCATCTTTGCTGTGCTGGATCGCTTTGCCCAGCTGATTGCTATCGGTTTCGAAGGTGACTGATCGGATTCTGTAAATTATTCCTGGTGTAGCGGTATAGGTCACTGATGCTTTCCATTTGTTGAGGCTGGTGTCTGAAGTAACTTCGGCATTGAAGAAACCGAGGTTCTCAAGTCGATTACGTAATAAATTCTGATTGTATTCCCGGTTCACATCACTCAGCAGTACTGGCGCTTCGCCTACGTTATATTTCAACCATCCCTTTAGACTATTTTCCCTTCTCGGGGAATCAATGGCATTGAATATGGCCAATTGTGGACGCATACCCAAATATTGGGAATTAGGTTTAGGTCTCAACATTTCCTCCAATTCTTCCGTCAAAGGTTTGATATACTGTGTGGGAATGGTATCAGATTCTATGGCTACTTCCCCCTTTACGTATAAATAATCACCTTCCGGAATATATCTCCTACTGCTGCAGGACGAGATAAACAGCAGGAGACAAAGACCAATTCCTATTTTCCATAATTTATACATAAACCCGTCTCCTTTCCTCATTAAGGTATGACATCCTCCTGAAAGACCCCAGCGCATCTCCATTGTTGTTTTGTTCCCGCCTTCTCTGAATGGAGTCAGGATTGTTTTGCTGACGATTGCGCAAACGCTCGGTCCCACCCGGCTCCCTTCGGATACTATCTCTAATAATCCGTTGTACACTATCCCGGTAAACGGAATCGGTTTCCATTCTTTCCCGGTCAAATCGTCGCTGGAAGGCGCGGGTATCCGTACTGAATTCGTCGGCCAATTCCTTGGTACTCATAAATAATTCCCGGAAATGGTTGTAATCCATATTGATAATAAACCCTATGCCGGTTTCTACATACTGCCCCTGTAAGGTCACTTGATATTGGTTTTTTCTATAGACTCTCAGCAAATATCGGCCATCCTTTGACAGTTGATAATCTATTGCGATATCTCCTGCAATATTGGTGGTTTGTTCGCCGGGACGGGCATTGCCTTCCAGTTCAAAATTCGATCCTATGGTTACTTTGAGTCGGTCATCGAATAGCATTTTCGAGACGCCAATATTGAGATCAGTGCGGGACTGAAGGGTGCCGGTAGAATAATCGTCTCCGGATTGCAGGTCAAAATCCAAATCTATCCCTTTTATCAGATCGCCTGCAAGTCTGTTGAGCTGTGCGCTCAAGAGGGAACTTACGCTATTACGTGCCATGGATCCTACACTGCCACCCGAAACACTTTCGAAAGGATTCGCAGCCATGAATTTCCCCATCACAATCAGGGAAAACACCTGTTTGTTCATTTCTGATTCATTTTCCCTCAATTGATTGAGGGCGGTATTGACTTTACTGGCCACATCCTGTGAAATCAACGAATTATCCTCGTCCAAATCAATCCAAAAATTTAGGTCAGGTTGCAACATTTGTCCGGTAATCCCCAGATTGACATCAAAAGGCACTCTTTGTTTATACAGGTTGGCC
>DATGNG010000096.1:0-2609 GCA_035306865.1 Sphingobacteriaceae bacterium | reverse complement strand
CTCTTCAGCCCCTTCCTCGTCCGAGCCCTCTTCTGCACCATCCGCCACCGGTTTGGCCCGCCACTTCCATTTGAAATCCAAATTATAAATCAGGATCAATGCTGTCAGCAAAAAGAACAGCAGCGCTCCGGCCACGCCCGGCACCCCGATTTGGGCGGTCAGCAGGCGATTGGTCCAAAACCCAAACTCACCCTCCAGAAAATGAGGGTAGGCATTACTGAAGCTATGCACAAAGGCAATGGCCACTGAAATATAGACCAGAAAGAAGAGAGAATATCCAAGGATTTTCCAGATCGATATCAACTTCACCTTGAACAGCATGCGGTAGCCGATCACAAACAGCAGCGCAATAAAGATAAAGGAAGAGATGCCAAACCATTTATAGATAAACTGATGCGACAACAAGGCCCCAAACTTACCCATCCAATTTTGGATGATCGGTTGCTGCAGCCCCAGCGCCTCGATCTCCGCCCCACTCATCATCAGAGTTCTCCATCCGCCATTGGCCAGCGACACGTAACTCTGATCCTCCTGCCAGGTAAATAGGTAGGAAGTAAAGGCGATCAGAAAGTAAACTGACAGGATCAGGAAAAAAAGACCAAAGATTTTGACCACCTTTCCCCAAAATTCTGAAAGTCGCAATTTTGTTACATTAGGGCTTTCCCGCCTCGCTCTCCCGCTCTGAACCGTCTTTTTTGCCCCAATTGGCGTATTTTTTCTGAATTTATTGCCTTTTTCCGACATCGATCAATTTTTAGATTGAAACAAATTTACATTTTTTTTTCAACCAAGTGTAGCGAAATGGAGACTTCTCTCGTTATAAGGGGTAAATAGCGAGTCGTGAAGTTGATTGAAAGTTGATTGGAAGTAGGATGAAAAGAAGCTGGACGTATATATTGGCCTTATTAATGATGGTCCTGACTTTGGGCCTTTCTTCCTGCTTGAAAGATGGGCAGGATGATCTTGAGGAATTGGTCGCAGCTGTAGAAGCTTTGAATGCCATCCCCGATTCAAAGGGGATCATCTTAGCACTTGATAATAACCAGCTAAATAACTTGCAAATGGGTGAGTATTTTTTGTCTGGTCAACTTTTGAATTACCGCAGGGTTTATCCCGGCAATCGTTTGCTTAGGGTCTTTCATCCCGAAAGCGTAGATGATAACAATGCGGTGTTCAGAAAAGAATTGTTCTTTGAAGCAGGCAAGTATTACTCGTTGTTTGTGGTTGAGACGCCTCAAAAGGAAGTAGAAGTGATTCAGGTGACAGACGAGGTAACGGCCCCAGGCGAAGGTAAAGCCCTGATCCGGTTTATTAACCTCAACCCAGGCGCATCAGCCCTGGACTTGGGGATAGTCGGGCAGTCCAGCCTTTTGGCAACCAATATCGGGTTCAAAACCCACACCGTATTTATGGCCATTGATGCAGATAAAGAATACAAATTCGAAATCAAACATTCAGGCAGTGCTGCGGGTAGTAGTGCCGGTGGCAACGCTGGAAGTTATACATTTAACTGGACGCCGAAAAATAGAGATATCTATACGTTGTGGACCAATGGAGGTCAGACGCATGGAGTAATAATACATTGATAGGAAAATAATTAATAAGAGAATAAGATATTTTTGCAAGGAGCCTAATTTTGGATTGTTTTTTGGTAAAAACATGGAAGATTGCTAAGGGGTTATTAAGATTCCATACCAAATAGGTTTAGGTTGATTGAAGTTCATCTCTTGGTGAACAGAAGCCGTCCTGGGGGTTTTACCTCAGGGCGGTTTTTTTGTTTCCTTTCGGGTTTTTTCTTCGGACGTTTTTTTTCGGAATCGCGCGTGCCGGGCCCAAGTGCTTTTTTTCAAAAACACACTTCCGAGAAATGAATTCATTTCTCGGAAGTAGGTATTGTGCGATTTGGTAATGCGCGAAAATGGGTATGTATTTTTCAAAAACACAAATCCCCATATTCATACAAATTTGGGGAAGTGGAATTTCCGGAAAAGGACACCAAGCCGTCAAAAATGCTTTCAGCTTCCGAAAATAAATCTTACCTTTGTATCCCGTACATACACGTATGATATGACTAAATACATTTTTGTTACGGGCGGCGTCACTTCGTCGTTGGGAAAAGGGATTATTTCTGCTTCACTCGCTAAATTACTGCAAGCACGGGGCTATAAAGTTACGATCCAAAAATTCGATCCATATATTAATATTGACCCGGGAACGCTCAATCCTTATGAGCATGGGGAGTGTTATGTAACGGATGATGGTGCCGAGACCGATCTGGATTTGGGTCATTACGAACGATTTCTTAATGTTCAGACTTCACAGGCCAACAATGTTACTACCGGCCGGATTTATCAGGAGGTGATCAGGAAGGAGAGGGCTGGGGATTATCTGGGAAAAACGGTGCAGGTCGTTCCGCATATTACCGATGAGATCAAGCGGCGCATGCTCTTGCTGGGCGATACGGGGGAGTATGAGATTGTGATTACCGAATTGGGAGGCACGGTGGGGGATATTGAGTCCCTTCCTTTTATTGAGGCCGTGCGGCAATTGCGATGGGAATTGGGCAGTAATGATTCACTGGTGGTCCACCTGACTCTGGTGCCCTACCT
>DATGNG010000095.1:0-3052 GCA_035306865.1 Sphingobacteriaceae bacterium | reverse complement strand
CAAGGAAATCGGCATCCGCAAAGTACTGGGTGCCTCTGTAGCCGAAATCACCGGCCTGCTCTCCAAGAGTTTTGTGGGCCTGATCCTATTGGGCTGGTTGGCTGCCCTGCCGGTGTCCAAGCTTTTACTGAACCGTTGGCTGGAGGGATTTGCCTATGCCATAGCCTTGGAATGGTGGTACTTTATAGCAGCGGGGCTGTTGACTTTGCTGATTGCCTTGCTTACGGTAAGCTACCAGTCCATCAAGGCGGCGCTGACGAACCCGGTGGAATCGTTAAGGAGTGAGTGAGGAAGATGACATTTCCGGACAGAAGTATCAATCATCGTTAATTTCCTATATTTCAGGAAAATTTATCCTCTTTCCAGTTGCGGGGATTGTTCTTGATGTAATCGGAAATGCGTCGAAACGATTCTTCATTTCTGATGATATGATCATAAAATCGCGATTGCCAGGCAAAATCCAGCCCTAACCGGTTACAATATTTGGTGACGGCAGATTTGTAGGAACGAACAATGGATGCAATGGTATTAGGTTTCGGCGAAATGGCGGCCATTTCGGTAGGGACGGTAGGGACGTTGCATGCAACGTCCCCACCATCCCCACCACCCCCACCACCCCCACCACCCCCATCGGCCAATTCCCCACCATCCCCACCGACAATATCCCCACAACCACCATCCAATATCAATACCCCATGAACATGATTGGGCATGACCACAAATTCCCCCAGTTCTACATTTTTCGAATGGTTTTTTATTTCATACCACAACACATGGGCAATAGCACCGGCAGGGGAAACCTGCATGCGGCCCTTGTTGATTTCTCCAAAAAAATGTTCCCGGTCCTTAGTGCAAATGGTGATAAAGTACCGGCCTGCTCGACCGTAATCCCATCCCTGCAGCCGGATAGATTCATTGCGGTATTTTCCTTTGTATTTTTCCGACATAAGGAGGGGGGATTTTTATTGGAAAATAACCTGCCGTGCAGGATGTTTGAACGATCTAGAAAAAGAACCGCCTCTGGTGAAAAGCCAAAGGGCGGCGTAGACCAAGGGTAGGCTGGATCAGCTCCTCACCAGCCTGCCCAGGGATTCCAACAGCTGGGGGCTTTCCTCCAGGGCGATCTTGGCGATGGCGTAAAACTCCTTCATCCAGTCATCGAGCCGGGCAAAAGCCGCATCTTTGAGCATGGTCGCATGTTGGGTTTCCCCTTTCTCCTGGATATAGTGATTCCGGGCTTTTTCCAGTTCGGGGATCATCGCATAGGCGGCGTTCAGATCCTCCGTGCTTAGCTTTACGCGGGTCATTCCTTGCTGAATTTCTGGATCCGCCAGACTAACGGTATAGAAGGTTCTGACGGTTTCGATCCATCTTGCATAAGTGCGGGGGACGCTGCCGAGTATCGCAAGCTTTTCGGTTACGACAGGCGTCTTGCTAAAAGCCGCTTTTGCCTTTCTCCGGTGCAAAGCATACAGATCCGAAAGCCCGTCCCACTTGGCCTCAAAGGCACGGTAGGCTGCAAACGATTCACTTTTCTCGGCGTTCCTAATATCAAAGGCCGAGCGGACTTCACCCACCTTTGCCAGGCCTTCCGCCAGTTTTTCCGGCCCATAGCCGAATTCTTCCATAATTTCCGCAATGGCCGGCTGTGATCCGGCGTTGGTGAGGGATACCCGGTAGAGTTCCAGGATCTCCATTTCTGTAGTTGCCATAGGATAGCATGTTTAAGTTATACAATTGGGTTTATGATCATTGATATCTTAATTTCCAAGCCCGCGGAGCTTTAAAAAGCATTTACAGTCGCACAAAAACACGTTGCATTCGCTTCAAAACACGTTACATTAGGATTTTTTTCCGTTACATTATAATTCCTACCCGTTGCATTAGGATTAAAACACATTACAATAGGATTATTTACCATTACATTTGCTTCCCCGGACGATACAATCGCATAAAACAACGTTACAATCGTTACTTTCGGCCTTACATTGGATTAAAAAGAGTCTGATTTTGATCTTTTTTGATAATGGACGAATTTTATTTTGTCCCCATCTTGCGGTAAAAACGCAAGCTGACTACAGGAATTTCCCTGCTTTTACGAAAACTGAACGGTAGAATTTAAATTTCCCTTTATTACTGGAGACTATCCCGTTGGACGGGAACCGTAAGGCATATCAATTGCCTTCGCTAAAAAACCTTGATGAATATAGGGAGAAAATAATTTAGGGCAAAAATTATTTTGGGTTTTTTGGTTGGGGGATATTAGTGGATGGTCTCTGACGGGCACAGCGATGATCTCGGAACACAGAACAGTCAACGCACTGCAAAGGTTACGTGAGGTAGAATGTTCAATTAACAATTTCGCACGCTCTTGAGCCAAACGCATAGCATTACCTCTTCTTAGTCGTTCTGCTTAAGTTTCCAATCTTTCCATTCAGGTCTATATTCTACATAAAGGGGATATTGTTTTCCTTCCTTCTCTGTTACTAAAATTTCCATTGTATTGTTGTGTTTGCTTGCAAATTCAGCATAATGGTCGTTTATTAAATTATTCATCCTTATATATTCATTATGCAACACAAGTGTGTAATGGAACATATCAATCCATTCGTCAAAACTTAAAGCCCTAATACTTGCATGTGGGTCATCATTTATATCGTTGTTTGGATGTATATGTCTGCCAAGGAAAGAATAGTTTGAATGCGCAATTGAATTTCGAATTTGAGTCTGATATGTGTCTTTTAACACTTGGTATAGTTTTTCTGAATGTGGTTTGATTTTATCTCGAACGCCTTTTCTTAAAATGTCTTGGCGAGTTCCGGTGCTTTTTTTGTCGCGATTAGACTCAGAAACTTTGAAATACCAATCATAAAATTCTCCATTTAATGCTCTAGTAAACTGGTATAGCTTTTTGATAATCATATCAGCTTCCCAAAATTTTAGATAAATTAGCATTTCAAGTTGAATTGAGGTTTCTTCAATGTCAACGAGTTCATCAATTTCTTGGCTTCTTTCTTGAGTCCACTCGTGAAGTTTTAGATATTCTGGGTAA
>DATGNG010000094.1:0-18230 GCA_035306865.1 Sphingobacteriaceae bacterium | reverse complement strand
GAAAACACAAAATCCCCAAATTCATACAAATTTGGGGATTTTGTTTTTCTGCGAATAGCACATGCTGCTTTCCTTCATAAAATCATCCGAAGAAAAAACACACGGACCTGGATTAATATTCCTTCACATCCTTATGGTCATAGGGTTCCTCTATCAATTCCTGGATCGGCAATCCCTTTTTGTCCAACCCGAGCTTGGCAAGGATATTATCCATTACCTGATAGACTACCGGAACAACGATCAGGGTCAGGAACAGCGAGCTAATCAGCCCCCCTATAATAACCCAGGCTAATCCATTCTTCCACTCTGCACTTGGACCTGTCGCAATCGCAATAGGCAACATCCCGAATACCATCGCAATGGTAGTCATCAAGATAGGACGCAAACGAGCTTGATTGGCCAGAATCAACGCTTCACGGGTTGACTTTCCTTCCGCTTTGAGGTGATTGGTAAAGTCCACAAGGATAATCGCATTCTTGGCCACCAATCCTATCAACATGATCAATCCCAAAATAGTAAATATATTCAGGGTGTTGTTGGTCAGGGCCAATGCAAGCAGCGCTCCAATGATCGAAAGTGGAATCGAAAACATAACCACAAACGGGTAAACGAAGCTGTCATAAAGGGCCACCATAATAAAATAAACCAGCAAAACTGAAATCAACAAGGCCATCCCCAGCGTACCGAATCCTTCTTCCTGATCCGCCATTTGCCCTCCCCAAAGGTAACTCACACCTGCAGGTGCAGCAATGTGATCAATATTTGCCTCCCAATCGGCAATAACCGAACTGACAGGGCGGCCTATCACCTGAGATTGGACTTTTACAGCAGTACTTTTGTCCCGTCTTTCCAGCTGGCTCGGTCCTGAACCTTCCCGAATATCCGCAAACTGTGACAATCGCACCAGCTCTCCCCTATTATTAATGAATGAGAGATTGCTCACATCCCCTACATTTTTACGGTCGTAATCATCGTATCGTACATTAATATCGTACTCATACTCTCCCTGACGGAATTTGCCATCTGTATTTCCATTGAATGCTACCTGCATGGTCGCACCAACCGTCTGAAGCCCCAGACCAAGAGCTGCCATTTTATCCCGATCCACTTCAACGGTAATTTCAGGGTTTCCGGTTTCAACCGACAATTTTGTTTCTGTCGTTCCCGGAATTTTCCTCAATTCCACCAATACCGCTTCGGCGTATCGCATGACGCTGTCCAGCTCGGGACCGACTACTACCATTTCTACCGGTGCCTGTTCGGCAAAGCCTACGATACTAATTGGTACAGTTTTGACTTTTGCACCAATTAGAATGTTTTCCAGCTCCATTTTGATTTTGGCAGCAAACACATTGGAGGCTTCATCCCTATACTTTTTTTCCACCAATTGTACAGTGATCTCCGCTTTATAGGCAGTGGACAAAGCTGCTCCAAAACCATCGCTGGACTGTCCAACGGTGGTGATCTGCGATATAATTTCCGGTTTACCGGCCAAATATTCTTCGGCCATCCAAGTCATTTGGTTGGTCTGCTCTATGGAAGCATCCTTGGGCATTTCGATCTGCACCAAAAATTCACCCCTATCTCCCTGGGCAAAAAATTCAAAACCGATAAATCCTTTGATTATCAGAAAGAAGGAAGAGAAAAACAGGGCAGAAACCAGCAATAGAGTTGCTAACTTATGATTTAAGGACCATTTCAAAATGTCCGTCACCCAAAGGGTAAACTTATGCAATTGCCTTTCAAACCACAATACAAATCGGCCAATAATACCTTTATTGGATACTCTTTCCAACTTCCCATAGCGGGAAGTCAGCAATGGCACAATGGTAAAAGATGCCAGCAAACTTAATAGGGTCGCCATCACAACCACCACACAAAACTCGCGCAAGATATTGGACACCATACCTGTACTCATGGCGATTGGAAGAAACACCACCACAATAACCAGGGTAATGGAAACAACGGTGAAGCCGATCTCTTTTGCCCCATCAAAAGAGGCCCGAACCTTGTTCTTGCCCATTTCCATGTGCCGGTAAATATTTTCAATGACCACAATAGCGTCATCCACCAATATACCTACCACCAATGACAAGCCCAACAGAGACATGAGGTTGAGGGTATAACCAAACATTTGAATACCTATGAAGGTAGCAATCAAGGAAGCCGGAATGGCCACCATAACGATCAATGCATTCCTCAAACTATGCAGGAAGAACAACATGACCACAGCCACGAGCAATATCGCCAGGAATAGGTCGAATACCACTGCATTGGCAGATTCGAGGGTGTAAACCGAGCTGTCATTGGCAATTTTCAGTTGCAGGCCTTCATTGGAATAATCTGAATTGAGCTGGGCAATGAGCTTTTGGATTCCTTCACTCACCTTCACGGCATTGGCATCGGATTGCTTCAATACCTGCAAAACCAATGCGCTTTGCCTATTGACCCTGGCCAGCTTGTCCACATCTTTTTGGCTATCCTGCACATCAGCAAGCTCATACAATCGAATCTGGGCTCCATCGACACCGGTTGCTACCACCAGATTCCGGAGTTCATCTACTGACTTGTATTTTCCTGCGAGGCGCACGAGAATATCCTGGTTCTGGGTTTTGACACTACCGGTCGGGAAATCAAGATTGGATGTCAGGATAGCCTGCTGCACTTGCAATATTGATAAGCCATAGGCTTCCAGTCTATCTGCACGCAAATTGACTTGAATTTCCCGCTCCTGTCCACCGATCAGGTTGACCTGGGCCACTCCGGGCACCCGGGAAAGGGTGGGCTGTATTCTTTTGTCAATAAGGTCATAAAAAGTGGATGCATCCATGTTTGCTGTGGCTGACATGGTCACAATGGGCAGGTCATCCAGCGAGAATTTTGCAAGCGAAGGCGGATCCACATCATCCGGCAATTCAGAAAGAATTGCGTTTACTTTTCGCTGTGCATCATTCAGGGAAAGATCCACATCTGCCTCACTGGTCAATTGTATAATTACCAGAGAGAGACTCTCAAAGGAAGTCGCTTCCAGTTGTTTGATGTTTTCCATGGAGGAAACGGCATCTTCGATCTTTTTGGTTACGGTGTTTTCGACTTCACTTGGGGAAGCGCCCGGATAAACCGTAGATATCGATACTACTCCGGGCGTAAACTTTGGAAGTAACTCATAATTGAGCGAAAAGTAACTCATGATCCCCAATAGGGACAGGGCGGTAAACACCACAATCACTATGGAGGGTCGTTTTATAGAAATTTCAGCAATTTTCATTTATATTTTGCTTTAAAATGCTTTTGAAATTAAAATTTGTTGAATAATAAACCCCTGGTCTTATTGTTGTACGGCGACTTTCAGGCCTTCTGTCAAATTGATCTGACCACTGGTGATCACGGTTTCTCCTTCCTGCAATCCACTGAGAATCTCTACCTGTTCTCCCAAAATCCTGCCTGGAATTACCTCCCGAACCTGTGCGGTACTATCTGCACCCAATACATAAACCTTATTGCTATTCACACTTCCGATAAACGTACCCCTTGGGATTAAGATAGCCGGATCTTGTTGCGGAAATTTAAAATGGGCCGTTGCATACATTCCGGCACGCAATTCTGCGCCGCTTCCAGGATTGTCCACCAAGATTTCAACCGGATAATTGAGGCTGTTGTCTGCCTTTACAGCAATAAAACTTATGGTTCCACTGAAATTTTTGTCCGGGAAAACAGAAGAGCTGATCGACACCTTATCCCCTACTTTTATTTGCACCACCTGGGTTTCATTGGCCAAAACATTCAATTTCAATTTGGAGACATCTACAATCTCAAACAGTTCGGTACCCGGGCTTACGTAGGCCCCTATTTCAATGCTGCGTTTATTGATAACACCACTGATCGGTGCTTTCACATAAGCATCTTGCAAACGCCTGCGAGCTTGTTGCAATTGATTTTCAGTATTACGCAGACCCAATTCAACCTCGTCCAACTGGGCCTTGGTGACACCCCCGGTTTCATAAGAACTTTTGTATCTGGCATGATCTGTTTTCAGCTTGTTTAATGCATCTTCTACTCTTTGTACATCGAGGGAGGCATACTCAGCATCAATATGGGCCAAAACCTGACCTTTACTCACTCTTGCTCCTTCTCTGACGAGGATGGAGGTGATTCTACCCCCTGCTTCAGCCATTAATTTCAAATCTTGATTGGCAGAAAAATTTCCATTGCTTGAAAAATCAAGATTGATAGCCTGTTTGGTCACTGGCTCTGCATTGACGGCTACGGCCATATTGGTTTGCGCAACCACGGCAGTTTTTGCCTCGTTTTCCTGTTTGTTTTTATTTAGAATCCATGCTATAAGGGCTGCAGATCCAAGGATAACTACGATGGTAATGATTATTCGCTTCATGTGTGCTTGTAATATATTAATTCTATGTTATTGTTTTCTTTTTGTTTTCTCTTTTGAATGGGGTATCAATCCCTCACCAGCGATCTGATATTGCCATTTGACTTGATCAGTTCGATTTCGGCCACTTTATAATTGAGCAGCGCCTGATTGTAGCTGTTTTGTGCTGTCACTAAGTCAGTTTCCGCTGTCAGCAGGTCTGTCAGGCTTGCGAGTCCATTCTGGTAATTATTGCGGGTGCTGTTAAACACCTCTTCCGCAAAATCCTTATTGGTTTTCTGCATATCAATAGTGGTAAGGCTATTTCTAATTTGGATTTTTGCGTTTTCATAAGCCATTGTCAATGCATTTGAAGTGCCCCGAATGTCCTCTTGTACCTTTTGCAAGTCAATTTCCGATTGTCTGACACGGGATCTCCGTGCTCCCCCATCAAAAATCGGAATGCGTAGATTCAGGGAAACAGCAGCCACATCATAACTGAGAGATTTTCCTGAATAAACATTAAACTGATTGCTTTGTGAACTATACATATAATTTGCGCCCAGGGATAAACTTGGATAATATTCGGCAAAATAGGCCTTCTTTTGCAATTGAAGCAGGTCTTCCTGCTTTTTCAACAACTGGAAGGAGGTCATTTTTGCAGCATTGAACTTTTCCTGGTCCAGCGTCAGATGGGCCTCTTGTTCAAGGTTGGCAATTTCTCTTTCCGGAATAAGAATGGATTCGGTGACCGGCATTCCCATGTAATATTTCAGCAGGTTTTCCTGCATGACCACGGCAGATTGAAGTTGCTCCCGCTGCGCCAACAAATTGCTTTTATTGACACGGATTCTATCCAAATCGATTTTTTTGGCCAATCCCACGTTATATTGGTTGTCCACCATTTTTTCCAGTTGATCAATTCGATCCAGATTGGCATCGATCACACCCAATTGTTCTCTGGTAATGATCACCTGATAATAATTGGTAGCAACCTGTTGAATCAAGTTTTCTTCACTCAATTTAGCAGATAAAATATAAAATTCCTCGCTGCTCTTTGCAGCTTTCAGACCTGTAAATACTTGCTGATTGAATAATTGCTGGTTGAGCTGTACCTGTGTCATCGCATTCCAGGTTTGACCAGCCTCTACCGCAATAAACTCTCCCGGATTTCCCCCAAATATTTCGCCTGGCAAAATAAACTGCTGGACGAGCAGGTTGTTGGTCAATGTACTGATCACATCCACCTGTGGAATGGCAGATGCCCTTACCTCGGCGACTTTTAGTCTTCCACCTTCAATTTCAAGTCTTGCCTTGCGTAAGGCATCATTGTTTTGCAGCGCATAATTCAAAGCATCTTGCAAGGTGATGGTGGTTGGTCCGTTTTGTTGCTGGGCGGATAAAGTGGAAGTATTACCCAGTAAACCTAATACTATCAGTAAAATTCCCACGGATTTGATAGAAGATCGAAAATTCATAATTAATTATATACCTATGCTGTTTTTATTGTTCTGTTGTGATTTTTTCCCGAATTATTCCATTGACAAAAATCTTCGTCAATAGCATTTGTTGTTTATGTATAGCTTTTATTGTGTCCATTTCAACAATGGGAGAAGGATTGGCATATATACCAGAAACACACAGCCCACGGATAGTTGTGACATAAAGCTTTGACGTTTTGAGGACATCAATTGTTTCAAGTTCGCCTGATTTTATTCCTTGCTCCAGCACTTGCTTTACCATACTGCATTCCATCTCAAACACTTTGGCAGAAATCTTCCGAAATTTGGGGTCCAATACCCTGGAGTACATAACATTGGCATCGTTTAGATTTAGTGTCAGCAATTTGTACTTTTCCATCAAAATAAATTTGATCTCAAGAATACGCTGCAATTGTTGGGTCACTCCTTTGTAATGTTGAAATATTTCCTCTATTCGCCCTCCGGTTTCCTCCATCAGGACTTCAACAATGGTTTCCAACAAGGTCCATTTGTCCTGAAAGTAATAATAGAGATTGGCTTTGGAGATTTGCAAATCGTCAGCAATTTCGCTCAATGTGGTTTTGGCAATCCCAAAATGGGAAAACCTTTTAATGGCTGCCTCAATGATTTCCCTTTTTTTATCTTCCGGATGTAATGCTTCCAATTCTCCCTCTTTTAAAGTTTTAAACTTTTGACTTTTTTTAAATTTTGGTCAAAAATACAAATAGCAAATCATATGCCAAAATTTAATTTGAAAGATTGAGGAAATATAAAAAGATTGAGAAAATATAAATTACTTGGAAAAATTCATTTCATTCTGAAAAACCCGGGAATACTTGCGCCTGTCCAGCCTATAAAGCCGGGCAGCTCTATAGGACACTCCTTTTTGGAATTCGGGCAGTTCCCTCAGAATACCATAATTAAGCATTTTTTTTCTAAAGTTTCGCTTATCAAGTTTACGCCCCCAAATGGCTTCATACAATTGCTGCAATTGGGTAAGTGTAAACTTTTCGGGCAATAATTCAAAGGCTATGGAACTATAACTTATCTTGCGTTGGATCTTGGCAATGCTCTTTTCCAGAATATTTTGATGGTCAAAGGCCAGTTTTGGTAAGTTTGACAAAGGGTGCCATTCCGCCTGCTTGACATAGCTGGTTTGGGGGGAAGGATTCAATTTGACATCATCAAGCCTCAGAAGCGCATAATATGCAACTGTGATAATCCGACCCTGAGGATGGCGTTTCAAATCACCAAAAGTATAAAGCTGTTCCATATAGATATCTTTGAGTCCCGTGTGCTCAAAGAGAATCCGTTGTACCGCTTCATCAATTGTTTCATCCTTTTCGACAAAAAAGCCAGGGAGTGCCCACCAATCTTTGAAAGGAAACTCATTTCTCTCGATCAATAACACTTTCATCTCACCCTCATGAAATCCGAAGATGACACAATCGGCCGTAAAAATTGAATTTAACAAAGGTAGTCCTGTTCGCATGTGAATCTTAATTGGCTTTTCAAAATTGCTTGAAAAGACAAAAATAATATAAAAAAAATTTAATAGTGTAAAAAATACACACTATATTCGTAGCTGAGAGGAAAAAATCGGATCAATTCGTGTTTCCAATTAGCTTAATCAATTTAGCAAGCGTTGAATAAAATAAATAAATTAGGCGTATTTACTTCAGGCGGGGACGCCCCGGGCATGAATGCATGCATCAGGGCGGTAGTCCGAACCGGGATTTTCCGCGGGGCTTCAGTTGTAGGGATCAATCATGGCTACCAGGGAATGATGGAGGGATCGTTTAGGGATATGGATAGTCGGTCCGTCAGTAATATTATTCAATTGGGTGGCACCATACTGAAAACCGCAAGGTGCAAGGAATTCCAAACAAAGGAAGGCAGAAAATTTGCCTTCGGGCAGCTGGTGAAGGAGGGAATCGAGGGGCTTGTTGCTATCGGAGGAGATGGCACGTTTCGGGGTGCTGAGGAATTTTCGAGAGAATTTGACATCCCGGTGGTTTGCATTCCAGGCACCATTGACAATGATTTATATGGTTCCGATTTTACGCTTGGCTATGATACCGCCACCAATACGGTGATAGAGGCCATTGATAAAATCCGGGATACTGCGGCATCCCACGATCGCTTGTTCTTTATAGAAGTGATGGGGCGGGATTCTGGTTGTATTGCGCTGAATGTGGGGATATCGGGTGGAGCAGAGGCCATTTTATTGCCTGAGAAAGAAACGAGTATAGAAGATCTGTGCAAACTTTTAGAGCGTGGCGAAAAGGGCAAGAAGTCTTCTACCATTGTCATCGTAGCCGAGGGAAATTCCCATGGGAGCGCATATATAGTAGCTGAAAAAGTCCGGCAGCAGTTGCCAAAATACGACACAAAAGTGACGATATTGGGGCATCTCCAGCGGGGAGGTTCGCCAAGTAGTTTTGACAGAGTATTGGCAACCCGTCTGGGTTATGCTGCGTGCAACGCGCTGTTGAACGGAGAAAACAGACAAGTAGTGGGCCTTCGTGCCAACCAAATAAAATTGACTTCCCTTGAGGATGCCCTTGACAACAACAATAGTTTTAGGCTGAGTGATGATATGTTGGAGATTTCAAAAGTAATGTCCATCTAATATAATTATGATTGCAATAGTTTACAGTGGTTCAAAGTTTTCGGATTGGCGATTGGCCAATAAAGGAAAGGTGATTACCGGTTTCAAGGCAATGGGTATCAATCCCAACCTGCATGATGAACGGCATATATTCCAGTCACTCAACAAAAGCAATAATCTGATCAATCATGCCGAAGCAATAAAAAGAATCTATTTTTTTGGAGCCGGTTCATCTTCTCCGGAAAGAAAGGACAAAGTCCAAAAGGTGTTTAGCAGTTTTTTCAAGAATGCCCGGGTTTTTGTGGATCAGGACATTGTTGGAGCAGCTTTAGCAACATTGGGCGATAACAAGGGTATTGTTGGCATTTTGGGAAGTGGGTCCAATGCCGGGTTTTACAATGGCAAAAAAATGATGGATGACAGCTATGGTTTGGGGTACATCCTGGCTGATGAGGGGTCGTCCAATTGGATCGGAAGACAACTGTTGAAAAGTTTCCTGACCGAAACCATGCCTGATGACATTTACGATCTTTTCACAGAAAAACATTCATTGGACAGAAAGCAGGTACTGGAAAAGGTTTACAACAACCCGAATCCAAATTCATTTCTCACCTCTTTCTCAGATTTTGTTGAAGAAAATGCAATGCATCCCTTTATTCGCCAGATCGTTGCACATGGATTTGAGTTGTTTATTCAAACCTACATGCTCCCCCTACAAAAAAAGTATGGAGAATATCCATTGAATTTTACCGGGAGTGTAGCAGCAACGCACGAAAGGGTCCTGCAGGATGTGGCAAGAAAACACCGATTGCAGATTGATCAAATTATACATGAACCTATTCACAATTTATTAAATTATTATATTAAGAAAACATGAAGATTGGGATTAACGGATTTGGAAGAATTGGCAGACTTGCCTTTAGAGTAGCGATTGAGCGAAAAGACGTTGAAATAGTTGGGATTAACGATTTGGTTGAGCCGGAGTACTTAGCATACATGCTGAAATACGATTCTACCCATGGCCGCTTCAAGGGCACTGTGGAGGTAAAGGACGGGCATTTGGTGGTCAATGGAAAAAAGGTCAGGACCAGTGCGGAAAAAGATCCTGCAAACTTGAAATGGGATGAGGTGGGTGCAGAAGTAATTCTCGAGTGTACAGGTTTGTTTTTGACTAAGGAATCCGCCCAGAAACATATTACTGCAGGCGCAAAAAAGGTAGTTCTGTCCGCTCCGGCCAAAGACAATGATATACCAACATTTGTCATGGGGGTCAACCATGAAGATCTGAAAGCAGATCAAACCATCGTATCCAATGCATCCTGCACCACCAATTGTCTGGCGCCTATGGCCAAAATCCTAAACGATAATTTTGGCATTGAGGAAGGATTAATGAGTACCATACATGCGGTGACGGCCTCGCAAAAAACAGTCGATGGACCTTCATCCAAGGATTGGAGAGGTGGAAGAGGAGCCTATCAAAATATTATTCCGTCATCCACGGGAGCGGCCCGGGCAGTGGGATTGGTATTGCCGGAACTAAAAGGAAAGCTAACCGGAATGTCCTTCAGAGTTCCTGTGCCGGATGTTTCTGTAGTTGACCTTACTGTCAGATTGACGAAACCAACAACTTATGAACAGATAAAGCTGGCATTCAAAAACGCTGCTGAAGGCCCGATGAAAGGCATAGTAGGTTACACTGAAGATGAGGTGGTATCTGAAGATTTCAGAACTGATCCCCGAACTTGTGTATTTGATGCAAAAGCAGGAATTGCCCTTAGTGATACCTTTATAAAGGTGATAGGGTGGTACGACAATGAATGGGGATATTCAAGTAAATTGATTGATTTAACAGAATTGGTTGGAAAAACCGTATGAGGACCCTTGCAGAATTACCCCACCCTGATTTCAAAATTACCATTTTTACAATGAACCAAAAGTTCATTATAAAGTTTGAACAGGGTGGGCTGGAACAAACATATAAGATCGCAGAAGCGGATGTAACTGATGGTGTAAACAGTGTATTCCAATTGATCGATGATGACTTCACCAAGGTGATCAATGCCACATTTGCTGAAATGAGAAAGGCTTTTATTGCTGCTTACAAGAGACATGAATGATTTGATTATATAATAATCATAATCAAATCATTTACAGCAATTTATATTACAAATATAGTGAATTCAAAATTATATTTCGTCTTGTTATCCAAGCCCATCAAAGATTTACAGAATTATTAAACTAAAAATCAATATAAACTACATAGTAACCTGATTATTAAATTAATAAAAAAACAACAAAATATAATTTGGGCATGTAAAAAGGCACGGAACCGCCCAAATTATTAGAATCTATACCAAATTTTCAATAAAAGCTGCCTGGGCAATAATCCATACGAAGTTCTTGAATACCCATATTCATGTAGTGCCTGAACATTATACCGATTAGCATTCAGGAGGTTCCTCCCTACCAGTTCAAATTGAAACTTTTTGGATTTTGGCAAATACTTTATTCTACTGTCCAAGGATTGAAGAAGTATTGGCTGAGTTGATATTTGATTCAAAAAATACCATTCATAGAGCATACTTATTTCAAACCTATCCCCTATTTGCAAATAAACATCTGAGAATCCATCGATGGTTTTTGTAAACCTTGTTGATAAATTTCTGGATGATAGTCCCGTGATGGAAGGAGATGCCCCTAAATGAAAGTTAACAGGGCCATTAAAACCCGAACGGATCTCAAAGGAAGAGGTAAAGGTTTTAAAGAGGTCATTCTGGGACATATTCCCCACAATTTTATTCATAGGATTGGAAACGCTCATCCCAATTGCAACTTTAAGATTGGAAGACAAAGGGTCAATAAAATAATCCATTGACGATTGAAGAGTAAAGTAGTAAGGAGAGTTGACCCATATTTTCTTTGTAAGAATTTGTTGCTGGGAAATATTAGTCAAAGTAGAAATGTGTCTATGATGCCATATTAGGTACGAAATTGTTTGAATGTAAAACCCCGAAGCCCAATCCCCCAATTGGTGACTGAGGGTCCATATTGAGGATTTTGAATAATTAAAGCTGTCCAATCCTTTAATAACTGAACGATATCCAGTATGCACAAAATCAGAAATTCTGTCCTGCAAAGCAGGAAAACTGGAGTTTAAGGAATAACTAATATTGAATTTCTGCTTATCTACAGGTTCCCAATTCAATCTAAAGCCGGGATCAAAGGCAAAAATATATTGAGACTCACTTTCAGGAGCCCTTGTTATCTTTTCTAAGACCACATTATACTCCATCCTACTCCAAACAGAAAGGTCAAAACGCTTTAAAGGGTACCAGGAATACTTTTGTTGAAAGTAGGATGTTGAACCAAATTTTGAGTAAACACGATTCAAATTTAACCTGTCCAGGCGAAAGGATTGGCCTACTGACAATTCAAACGCATGTTTGGGAGATACTCTTTGAATTAATTTTCCCTCCCCTCCCATGAATCCCAAAGTATGGCCCATGTCTTGGACAAAACTTTGATTCAAACTATACAATTGTGGATTATTTTCCCAAACGAGCATAAAGTTGAGCAATGCAGCGGTTTTGGGTCTGATGCGATAGGAATAATTTGTTTTCTGGCCAATTCTCAGGCTTTGATTCTTTAAACGCTCCCAAAGTCCCTCACTATTAAAGTTAATATAATTGTTGTTTTTAGTATCTCCCCACACAAGGTCCGTCTTTGAGTTCAATGTGCTTCGTTCCGATGGGTCGCCCTGTACCCCAATACGTAAAAACCCTTCTGATCTGTTTACTATTTGTTTTAAATTCTCCTGATTATCGTAAGCCAGGTCAGGTAATAGGACACGGTCCTTTCTTTCCCGGACAAATTGCTGCCGGTCTCTATTCAAATAACTGTTTACCTTGATATTCCAATGATTGCCCAGACTCAGAATGGTATTGTAAGATCCCAGGAATTCCCTATTAAAATTAATTCTGGAAGATTTAACACCTTCAATACGCATGATCTCCGGAGTAAAGAATCGTTTGATCTCAACATCAAAACCATCTTCTTCTGTTTCAGATTTCATAAAGTGTGCGATCTGGTCAAAGGAGTTGTTGCCAACATTATTAAACTGACTGATCAGGTAATGCTTTTTCTCCCTTCCAAAATTCATAAGATCAAACCTCAAGTCCAGTTTATTTTTTGATTGCAGGCCATAACCAAAGAGTGAATTACCAAACCATACAGATCGATAACCTTCTTTAAGGCTAAGGTTGATGGCTACCTGATCGCTTTCCTGAATATCACTAAGTATGCGATTGGATGAAAACCTATTGAGCACCTGTACCTTTTCGATGGGATATGCCGGCATATTCAGGGAAAGAACCTGATAGCCTTTTTCAAAGAAATCAGCACCTTCAACCATCAATTTTACGATCTCCTTATTTCCATACTTTATGGTTCCATTATCATCCACATTTATCCCGGGGATATTTTTTAACAATTCATGGACAAACTGTTCGTTTCCCTTTGCAAAATAAGTTGCATTAAAGGTAATGGTATCACCATGGGCATGTATTGGTTTTTGAATTTGAATATGCACATCTTCAAGTCTCAGTACAGCCTTTTCCAAATAATATACAAAGGACAGTTTAGATCCATCAGGCATCGGGTCTAAAATTCTTGAAATCATTTCATACCCCATGGCCTTAATTCTCAGCTCCAGATTTAATGTGTTTTTCGGTATGTTTATGTCAAAAACACCATTTACATCAGAGAACTCCACGGCAATAACCTTATCATACAGCGAGTCCCAGAGCATTAGCGTTGCACCCATTATTGGATTACCAGAATCCGTTTCTTTCACAAAACCTACAATTCTTCCCTGGCCAAATACAGGATTGAACACAAACAAAAACACGGAGCACAGGAGGAAAAACCATTTATTGATCATAGATTTCAATAGATTTTATAGGAGAAGACTGCACCCTCACCTGATATCCCCTTGCAAATTTGGTCATCATTCTCTTTCGGATCATTTCTATATAATTCTGGAAATTCTTTACATATTCGTTGCGATCCATAACTTCGAAATTTCCCATTGACATGGGGTTGTATGGAATTAACTCTTCCTTTGAACTACTTCTGATCAAGCTCGCATAAAAACTCACTTCCTTACTTTCATCGTATGCCTCCAGTATCAGTCCCGGAAGCCCGTGTAATTTCCAGGGACCAAAGAAAGTTGGAATACTATCAGTAAACCATACGTTGTATTGTCTGCCGGCAAACTGCCCATAAGCCTCCAGACACCTAAACCCCTGGATTTCCTTTGTGTTCCCGGTAAAATACCATGAAATGGCCTTTAGCGGCTCCTGAACAATACATAGATTGTCCTCTCCCGGAATTTGCTCCAAATGTAAGATCCTTTTATCCTGATGATCCGATAAAATACTGTACTGCATAGTGTCAAGTAAATCGAAATGATAGTTAGACTCCAGGGAGTCAGAAGCATGCAATTTCGTTTCACCAGGGTCATGGTTCAGCTTATAGACAAAGAGAGCACTTGAGGACCCAAGATATAGATCGGCACGATAACTTCTGAACCCATCCAGATTGAGCTCCATATCATAAGACACCTGGATTTGATAATTGGAAATGACCGGGGCAGTTGTCCGGCCTACACCTGATAAAAAACACACTATCGAATTAGTCAAAAACAGACCTAAATAAAATACCTGTCCCATAGATTTTCTTTTTAAGTTTTGAATGAATCGGGAGATCCCCGCAGTAAAATCCTACTGGGTTCTCCCGAAAATCCATTTTAATCAATTTCAACCAGTGATCTCATCATTTCCGCTGAAGGGCCATTTTGACTTCAGATAAAACTTGATTGGCAATCTGGGTACCCTGAGACTTTATTTCTGAACAGGGACCACTAACTTCCACCGTGATTTCAACCGTCGCTACTCCAATTGAAACCTTTCCTTTCACACTGACCTTACAATTTAACTCAGCTTCTACACCTGTCAAAGCAGCATCAAGAAAGCTTGAAATTTCACTTGATATTGTAGCATCGGATTTATTTATTAAATCCCCCATGTCCAAAGCAAACAACAACTCTTGCTGTGCCAACCTCTCCATAGGCAGTGCCTTATTTTCAGTTGCATTAACCGACAGCGCGCTTCCCAATCCCATCCAGAGGACAAACGCAAATACAAATAACCTTTTCATTCTTTAAATTTTTACTTAACCCCTACACTGTTGCAGGCCGTTCGGGTTCCGCCTTGTCCGATGCATCGTAATTGCAAAGTTGGCTGAACCCAATACACTAAAAAAGCATTAATTAATTTTTATTTAATTTATTTTCAACAAAAGTTAAATTGAGCGGAATGACAGACTAATGGTAATTTCATAAGGATTTTCATAATAATAGGTTTTGGATTGTCTGTCGTACTTTATCGGCGCACCGGTTTCGCGTAATTCTTCAATTATTCTTGAGAGCCGGGAAACTGAAATATGTAGTTTTCCTGCCAATTCCGAAGGGGTTCCAGTATTTCTGGCTGAAATCAACCGATGAATCAGCTGGATACGTTCTATATAAAAGATCAATTTCATTTTTTACCTTCCCTTCCCTTTAATCACAGACAAAAATACAAATTTATTTCTTTATATTTAATTTTATTTTCATATTTGGAAATTGAAAATTTTAAATATCTTTACGACTATGATCGAAATATTTACCGATGGTGCATCAAGTGGCAACCCCGGTCCCGGAGGCTATGGGGTGGTGCTGAAATCCGGAGAACATTATAAGGAACTATCAGAGGGCTTCCGCAAGACTACAAACAATAGAATGGAATTGCTGGCGGTCATCGTTGGATTGGAAGCTATCAAAAAACCAGGACAAACGGTCAGGGTTTATTCTGACTCAAAATATGTGGTGGACTCAGTAGAAAAAAAATGGGTTTTTGGTTGGGTAAAAAAGGGATTTGCAGGAAAGAAAAACAAAGATTTATGGTTGCGATTCTTGAACTGCTATTACAAGCATCAGGTCTCCATGCTATGGGTCAAAGGGCATGCTGGCCATCCGGAGAATGAACGTTGTGATCAATTGGCAGTTGCAGCTGCCAAGGATAAGGCCAATTGGAAAATTGATGGTGCTTTTGAAGCAGAAGTGGCAAGGTTAATTTAAGCTGTCACTATATACATAACGAATTTCTTCACGAAGATTGTAGCGTGAGGACATTACTTCGCCGTAAGCACCGGCACTTCGGATTACGATTACATCACCCCTGAAAGATTCTGGCAGTAGTACTTCTTTTCCAAAACAATCACTACTCTCACAAATAGGGCCTACTACATCATATCGAACCCCATCGGATCCATCTGCATTCAGACTTTTGCCAAAAACTTCAATTTTGTGGTAAGCCTGATATAAGGCTGGTCTCATTAATTCCGTCATACCTGCATCCAGCACCAAAAAGTTTTTCTTAATGCCGTTCTTGACATACAAAACCCTGCTAAAAAGGCTGCCACATTGACCCACCAGAGACCTCCCCAGTTCAAAATGAACTTCCTGACCATCCTTGAGGTCCAAAAACCGATGGAAAATTGAAAAATATGCTTCAAAATCAGGAATTGAATTTTTGTCGGGATCCTGATAATCAATCCCCAAGCCTCCTCCGACATTTATGACTTGAAGCCTATGGCCACGCTCATCAAACCAATGATTGATTTCATTGGCTTTCACACAAAGGCTTTTGAATACATCCAAGTCCGTAATCTGGGAGCCAACATGAAAATGGACACCGACCAAATGCAGATTCTTGCATTGGTCGAGCAGGGAGATACAGGCCGGAAGATCATCCTGCATAATACCAAATTTGTTCTCATCCAAACCGGTAGTTATATAATGGTGGGTCTGCGCATCAACATTTGGATTGACTCGCAAAGCAACTGAGGCCATTTTCCCCACTTCCCCTGCCAATTGGTTGATCACCTCAAGTTCCTGCATAGATTCCACATTGAATGCGAAAATATCCTGAGACAAGGCATACCGAATTTCTTTATCGGACTTACCGACTCCGGCAAAGACAATTTGATCTGGGGAAAATCCCATCTCCACTGCTTTCCGAACCTCATTGCCTGCCACACAGTCCGCCCCAAATCCAGCCTGCCTGATCAAATCCAGCACCCTGTCATTGAAGTTGGCCTTGAAAGCATAATGCAGATGGAACCCATATTTTCCAGCAGCTCCCCTGGCAGCGGAAAGGGTATCTTGCAATAGACTCAGGTCATAATAATAAAAGGGGGTCTCCAATTTTGGAAGTGCTGTTTTCAATGATTGTTCAGCAGCTAATTTTCTCATAATATCCAACGCAAAAAACGAAACTAAACAGAAAATACAAGATTAAAAAATCCTTTGATGCAATGACCTCAGTGCTTCCACTTTATCTTCGGTTCTAACCAGCAAAGAAATATTATAATCACTGCCACCATACGAAATCATTCGGACAGAAAGATGTTTTACTGCATCCAGTACCCGAAATGCATAACCATGCGTATCCAGTCCAAAATCACCTACCACACAGACAATGGTCTTATCACGATCCACATCCACCGTACCAAATCCTTTCAATTCAGAAATAATCTCATCCAGATACTTGGTATTGTCAATGGTCAATGACACTGCTACTTCGGAAGTTGTTATCATATCAATAGGTGTCTTGTAGCGCTCAAAAACTTCAAACACCCGCCTTAAAAAGCCGTAAGCAAGCAACATTCGCGAAGAATGGATGCGGATTGCCGTAATACCGTCCTTTGCTGCAACTGCCCGTACGCCACCTTTCATGGCTCCTTCGCTACTGATAAGCGTACCAGCCGATCCAGGATCGAGGGTATTGAGCAGCCGTACCGGAATATTGTATTTGCTTGCTGGAAATATACTTTGGGGATGCAGGATTTTAGCGCCAAAATAGGCCAACTCCGCTGCTTCATCAAAACAAAGGTGAGCAATCGGTTTAGTCCCGGTCACTACCCTTGGGTCATTGTTGTGCATTCCATCAATATCCGTCCAGATCTGCACCTCTTCCGCCCCCAGGGCCGCTCCGATTAATGAAGCGGTGTAATCACTCCCTCCCCGCCTCAAATTATCGATTTCTCCAAAATCATTCCGACAAATAAAGCCCTGAGTGATAAAAATACAAGCCGGATCCGGCTCTTCCTGGATCAAAGGCAGCAATTGCTTGCAGATAAAGTCCATATTTGGTTCATTATCCTCATCAATTTTCATAAAATCCAGGGCAGGAAGCAAAACGGACTTTTTACCAATCTCGTTGAGGTAAAAATGAAAAAGCGTTGTGGAAAGTAATTCCCCCTGAGCCAAGATAATTTTTTCCTCCGCCTGAGTAAACATCTGGTTGGAAAACGATTGAATAAGGTCAAAATGATAATTTATAAGATCTTGTCCGTTCTCAAGGCCCTCGGGGGTAGAAAACAACTCAGCCACCAAGTCATTGTACTGCTCTCGAAGTGCCTGAATAATTGATTTGGCTTTTTCCTTATTATCTGAAGCATATGCTGTTCCAATTTCAACCAGCGCATTTGTGGTACCCGAAACGGCTGACAACACCAACAACTGTCTTTCGTCTGGATTTATTATATTCAGTAGATTTTTTATTCGTTCGGCACTTCCGACTGAAGTCCCTCCAAATTTCAATACTTTCATTGAGCTATAGACTGTTTCGGTTCTTTAATACTTTCGAAGTGCGAAATGATGAGGGAT